>DASRTE010000091.1:0-3090 GCA_035656095.1 Jiangellaceae bacterium | reverse complement strand
CGCGCACCGCCTGGCACACCCATCCGCACGGCCAGACGATCTTCGTCACCGAAGGCGTCGGTCGCTGCCAGCGCGAGGGCGGGCCGATCGAGGAGATCCGCCCCGGCGACCGCGTCTTCTTCGAGCCCGGCGAGAACCACTGGCACGGTGCCACCCCCAACCGCTTCATGGTCCACATCGCCATCCAGCAGGTCGACGAGTCGGGCAGCCCCGTCACCTGGGGCGAGCACGTCAGCGACGGTCGGTCCGCATGAACCCGACCCATGACTTCAACGGCCAGGTCGCCCTCGTCACCGGTGCCGGCACCGGCATCGGGCTGGACACCGCCCGCGCCTTCGCCGCGTCCGGTGCCGCGGTCGCGCTCGCCGACGTCAACGAGGGGGCGCTGCACGCCGCGACCGATGAGCTGACCGCCGCCGGTCACCGCGCGCTCGGCGTCACCTGCGACGTCGCCGACGAGGACCAGGTTGCCGCCCTCGTCCATCGCACGGTCGCCGAGTTCGGCCGGCTCGACATGGCCTTCAACAACGCCGGCATCATGCTCCCGCTGGCCGACGCCGCCGACGAGCCGGCCGAGGCCTTCGATCGCGTCAGCGCGATCAACCTGCGCGGCGTCTGGGGGTGCATGAAGCACGAGCTGCGCCAGATGCGTGCCCAGGGCAGCGGCGCGATCGTCAACTGCTCCTCGCTCGGCGGGCTCGTCGGCAACCCCGGCCGTGCCTCCTATCACGCCACCAAGCACGGAGTCCTGGGCCTCACCAAGAGCGCTGCGCTGGAGTACGCGCCACGCGGCATCCGCGTCAACGCCGTCTGCCCCGGCACGATCGAGACCCCGATGCTCGACGACATGGTCGCCAAGGGTGAGCTGGAGATGTCTGACGCCGTGGCCGGCCAGCCGATTGGCCGCCTCGGGCGCGGAGAAGAGATCGCAGCTGCCGTGCTGTGGCTGTGCAGCCCGGGAGCCAGCTTCGTGCTCGGCGTCGCGCTGCCCGTGGACGGCGGCTACACCGCCCGCTGAGCGACGACCGACAGGAGGTCCTGACCACGATGAGCCCGCTCAGTCCTCGATGCTCGCGCATCGCACGCCATCGCCACGCGCTCGTCTTCGCGCTGCTCGTCGCCATGTCGCTCTCGGCATGTGGCGGCGCAGACCAAGACGGCGAGCAGGGCACCAGCAGTTCCGAGGCGAGCACACCCGTCCCGTCGCCGACTCCGACCTCCGGCGAGGAGGACGCCGGCGCATCGGGCGGCACGCCGATCCGGATCAGCTTCGGCGACACGGAGCTCACCGCGCGGCTGCACGACAACGCCACGGCACGCGATCTCGCCGCGCAGCTCCCGCTCACGCTCACCTTCCGCGACCACAACGACGCGGAGAAGACGGCACCGCTTCCCCGCGAGCTCTCTCTCGACGACGCGCCCGCAGGGCACGATCCCGCCGCCGGAGACATCGGCTACTGGGCCCCCGACAGCGACTTCGTCCTCTACTACGACAACGACGCGCCGTACTTCGACGGCATCGTGCGCATCGGCGAGGTCGACGGCGACATGCAAGCGATCACGCGGCTGCCCGAGGATTCAAGCGTGACGATCGAACGCGCCGAGTGACTTTTCGCGGCATCGCGGCAGTCGGATGGCACGCATCTTCATCACCGGGTCCGCGGACGGCCTAGGCCGAGCCGCCGCCGAGACCCTGCTCGGCGACGGTCATGACGTGATCGTCCACGCCCGCAGCGCCGTGCGGCTGGCCAACGTCAACGCGCTCCCCGCCCGGGGCGCGTCAGCCGTCGTCGGAGACCTCGCCGACCTCGACCAGACCCGAGCAGTGGCCGATCAGCTCAACCGGCTGGGGCCGGTCGACGCGGTGATCCACAACGCGGGCGTCCTCAGCGGCCGACACGTCCTGCCGGTCAACGTTGTCGCCCCGTACCTGCTCACGGCCCTCGTCCGTGCCGAGCGGCTGGTGTACCTCAGCAGCGACATGCACCACGGCGGACGCCCCGACATCGCCGGCCTGGACTGGAGCGGACAACGCGCGACCGGCTCCTACTCCGACAGCAAGCTGCTGGTCACCACCCTCGCCGTCGCGGTGGCCCGCCTCTGGCCGGACGTGTACAGCAACGCCGTCGACCCCGGCTGGGTGCCGACCAGGATGGGCGGGCCCGGAGCCCCCGACGACCTCCGGTTGGGACACCTGACCCAGGAGTGGCTCGCCACCAGCGACGAACCCGAGGCCCCCAGCGGCGGCGGATACTGGTTCCACAAGCGACGCCGCAGTCGACACCCGGCGGCCCTCGACGTGGCGTTCCAAGGCGAGCTCCTCACCGCCTTGGCGCGCTTCACCGCACGCCGCTGACTTGAGTCGCCGCGACTGCTGCTTCCCATGCAACGCGGCGACGAGCGGCACAACAGAAGGAAGTCAGGCCACCCGGCCGACAGCCTCAAAGAGAGTCAGCTCGCCGCCGGTCGGGACCTTCTCCTCGGCGTCGGACGTTGCCGACCACCGAATCCAAACAGCAAGCCTCATTGCGGCAGCGACGGTGCTCCGGCTCGCGTCGATCGGGGGTTCGCACGCGCCGACATGGTGCCTATGCACCGGGCTCCACGGGTCCGGCCAACTGGCGCTTCCGTTGGTCGTCCCCGAGCGACAACCTTCGGGGAGCGTTCCGGGACGCCCACATCCGGTGGAAGAGCGGCAGCGGTGTCCCGTAAGGCGATCCCCTAACGGCCACGAGATCCTTGGGTGGCCCGAGCCCGCGCCGATCCGAGGTCGGGTATTCAGCGCCTGGTCTCGTACCTGGTCAGGAGCACGCCGTCGGGAAACGTCCGGGTCTCCACCAGGGTCAGGTTCACCCAGTTGTCCAGGGCCGTAAAGAACGGTGTGCCGCCGCCCACCAGGACCGGGTGGGTGACGATCGCGTACTCGTCGATCAGCCCGGCCCGCATGGCCGCCGCGGCGAGGGTGGCGCCGCCGATGTCCATGGGACCGCCATCCTCAGTCTTGAGCCGGGTGATCTCGGTGACAGCGTCGCCGGTGACCAGGCGGGCGTTCCAGTCGACCGCGCTGGTCGTCGAGGAGAACACCACCTT
>DASRTE010000090.1:0-2885 GCA_035656095.1 Jiangellaceae bacterium | reverse complement strand
GATGTTCGTCGAGGGCGACGACGTGGTGCTGCTGCCGGTCGCCACGCGCTACGAGCAGGAGGGTGGCGGCACCGAGACCACCACCGAGCGGCGCATCGTGTTCAGCCCCGAGATACCCCGTCGAGTGGGCGAGGCGCGCAGTGAGTGGCGCCTGTTCGCCGACGTCGTGAGCCGGGTACGGCCCGAGCTGCGGCCTGCGTTCTCGTGGCCCGACAATGCCGACCTGCGGCGGGAGATCGCCGAGGTGGTGCCGCTGTACGCCGGCATCGAGACGCTCGCGCACACCGGCGACGCGGTGCAGTGGGGCGGCCGGCACCTGGCGGCGGGCGGGGTGTTTCCGACGCCGTCGGGGCGGGGCCGGTTCAGTTCGCTCGAGCCCGCGGAGCCGCAGGTTCCCGACGGGTCGTTCGTGCTGTCCACGCGGCGGGGCAAGCAGTTCAACTCGATGGTTCACCACCAGGTCGATCCCATCACCGGCGCCGGGCGCGACGCCGTGTTCATGGATGCCGCCGACGCCTCGGCCCTCGGGGTGGAGCGCGGCGCCCGGGTCCGGCTCCGGTCGGAGACCGGCAGTCTCGACTGCACCGTGACCCTCGCCCGCCTGCCGGCCCGCACGCTGCAGGTCCACTGGCCCGAGGGCAACGTGCTCATCGCCGGCGGCCCCGACCGCCGCGAGCCGCAGTCCAAGGTGCCCGACTACAACGCGGTGGTGACGGTCGAGCGCCTGGACGCCGATCCCGGCTGACCGGTCGCTGCGGTCACGCTCAGAACGGCTGGATGACGTGTTCGCAGCCGTCGTCGGCGGCGAACGCGGCCTTGAGCTCCTCGTCGTCGTAGGTGCCGATCGCCGGCTCCACCACCGCGCCCGCGCGCTCGACGGCGATGAAGGCGGTCCCGAGCGCCCCCCGCTGCTCCGACACCTCGATGGCGGGTAGGTCCTCGATGTCGGCGCGCTCTTCCTCCAGCGCGGCGACGGCGTCGTCGGCACCGCCGCGCAGCTCCTCGACCAGGCGGTCGCGCTCGTCGCTCACCGGGAGGACCAGCTCGTCGACCTCGCTCCGGTGGTCCTCGGCCAACCGGATCAGGTCGTCGAACCCGTCGCGCAGCACCCCCGGGGCGGTAGCGGGATCGTCGGCGTCGGTGATCGCGTCGGAGGTGCCGTTGATCGAGTCAGCTATGTCGTTGTTCCAGCGCCGGAGCATGCCGCAGACGGTCGTTGCAGTCTCGGCCGCCGCGGCCTCTCGCGTCGTGGGTTCGGAGTCGCCGCACGCCGACACACCGACGAGGACGGCGGCAACGCCAGCGATCACGGTTGCGGTCCAAACCCTGGGCATCGGCGCAGTCTGGCACGGTCAGGGCGCGGCATACCGACCCCGGTAGCCTCACACTGTGCCTCGCGCGCTCGTACCGACCACCGGCTGGAACGTGGTGCACCTTTTCTGCACCTCGACGAACGCGGCCGACGCCGGCGCCATCACCGCGGCCGTCAAGTCGCTCGAGGCGGACGAGCACCAGGTCGTCCCCGTCGCGGTCGTCGGGCACAAGGCGGATCTGTGCCTGCTCGCGCTCGGGCCGGACCTGTGGCGGCTGCGGCGCTTCCAGACCGAGATCGTTGCCGCGGGCCTCGACGTGGTCGACAGCTACGTGTCGCTGACCGAGGTCTCCGAGTACGCCGAGGGCATGCCCGAGGAGCGCAAGCAGGCACGGCGCTACCCCCGCCTACCCCCCGAGGGCAAGCCGGCCTTCTGCTTCTACCCGATGTCCAAGCGCCGCGGGCAGCAGGACAACTGGTACGAGCTGCCGTACGAGGCCCGCGAGCGGCTGATGCTCGGCCATGGCGGCGTGGGCCGCACGTTCGCCGGCCGTGTACTCCAGCTCGTCACCGGTTCCACCGGGATCGACGACTACGAGTGGGGTGTCACCCTCTTCGCCGTCCATCCCGACGACCTCAAGCAGTGCGTCTACACCATGCGGTTCGACGAGGCATCGGCCCGGTATGCGGAGTTCGGTCCTTTCGTGACCGGGGTCGTCGGCACCCTCGACGAGGTGCTGGCGGCGGTAGGCCTGACCGGCTGAGAAAACGCGCGCGTCAGCGCAGCGGCTGCTTGCCCGCCCGATCGCGCACTGACGGCGTTCCCCGCTGGGCGAATCGTCGGGATTCCCTCTTTGGCACCTGGCAGATGTGCAAACCCTGCGGCGATTCTCGCCAGGAAATAGACTTGCGCTGGACAGGTCCACCTACAATGCCCGCCCGTGCAGAGGGAGGGTCCATGAGGAAGGCCGTGGCGGTCCTGCTCGGCGCCAGCGTGGTCATGACGCTGGCGCTCGTGGCACGTGCGCCGCAGAGCCAGGCCCAACCCCAACAGGAGCCGGCCGGTGGCGAACAGGGGAGTGGGGAGTTCGTCCGCGGCACCCTGCGCTACGAGACCGAGAGCGGCGAGGACGCCTTCGCCGAGGGCGTGGACATCACGGTCGAGACCGCCGACGGCCAGGAGGTCGACTCCGTCACCAGCGACGAGGACGGCGAATGGGAGGTCCCGCTGCCCGGTCCCGGCCGCTACACGGTCACGATCGATCCCGACACGTTGCCGGATGGCGTGTCGCTCCAGGACGAGGACCGCACCACGCTCACGTTCGACATGAGCGCCGGCCGCACCCGGGCCGTGCTGTTCGCGCTGACGGCCGGGTTCGGAGGCCGCGAGGTTGCCTCGGGTTTCGAGCGCTTCGTGCGGCTCGGCGTCCAGGGCATCCGCTTCGGCCTGGTGCTCGGGATGGCCGCCATCGGCCTCTCGCTGATCTTCGGCACGACCGGGCTGGTGAACTTCGCGCACGGGGAGCTGGTGACCTACGGGGCGATCATCGCCTTCATCTTCAATGTCACCATC
>DASRTE010000089.1:0-3103 GCA_035656095.1 Jiangellaceae bacterium | reverse complement strand
CGGTGTCGCAGCGGAACTGGCCCGACGGCGCGCAGAAGACGTACACGACGTGGTACGAGCCGCTCGACGAGCAACGCGCGATCACCGCCGCGGTCTCGTGGGTTCTCTCGCGGGACGAGGTCACGGCCATCGCGACGCCGGCCGACGTCCGACTGCTCCCGATGGTGATCCGTGCGGAACGGGAGCGGCACGGCATCAGCCGCGAGGACGCCGAGGACCTGCTGCGAAAGCTGGCCGACTACTCCTCGCCGTTCATCACGATCCCGTTCTGAGCACGTCATGAACATAGTCCGATACGTCCTGGGTGGTGCGCTCGTCGGCTACGGCGCGCTGCAGATCCTCGGTCGACAGGCGGGTTCCACGGCGCCCGAGCGTCGCACACGCCTGGCGGGTGACGAGCTGGTTGCCCGACCACAGATGCGCACCATCCACGCGGTCACCATCGAGGCACCACCCGACCAGGTGTGGCCGTGGCTGACGCAAATGGGCTGGCATCTGGGCGGTTACTACACACCCGAGTGGGTCGATCGGCTGTTCCCCAAGAACTGGTCGAGTCTGGCGCACCTCGATCCCGCGCTGCTGCGCGACCTGCGGGTCGGCGACATCATCCCGGACGGTGCGCCGGGCACTGCCTGGTACGTCGTCGTCGAGGTCGAACCCTCGCATGTCCTGGTCCTGCGTTCGACCACGCACCTTCCCCCGGGGTGGGGCGAGAAGTACGGCGCCAGGATCGACTGGACGTGGAGCTTCCGGCTCGCCGAGCTGCCTGGCGGGCGAACCCGGCTACAGTCGCGGGTCCGTGGCCGGACCGAGCCCTGGTGGCTGACCGCGACGTACCTCGCGACCATCGTTCCCGCCGACTCCGTCATGGCCGTCGGAATGCTGCGCGGCATCAAGCGTCGCATCGAGTCCGCCGTACCGATGCAGTCGTCCGGTAGGTCACCCCTGGCTGCCGAGTCCGCCGTTCTGGAGGCGATCACGAACGGGTCGTGACGTCCTGCTTCACGGGCACGCGGGCGCGAGCCGCCGCCGGTGTGCGCATTGTCGACAGCGAGACGCCCACGCCGTAGGTCAGGAACTCGCCTTCGGGGATGACCTCGATCAGGCAGGCGGAGGCCCGCCGCTCGGCCGGCAGCAGCGACCCCAGCTCCTTCGCCAACGACCCGGCCTTCGACGAGCCGGCCGGGTGGACGATCGCCGTCGCGTGGAAGCTGACGGTTGCCGGCGGGATGGGCGTCACCAACGACAGGAGTCCGCCCCGACGCACCGGCACGGTCACGGCGACCCGCCGGCTGGCCGCGATGTGCAGCGCCTTCCAGCTGTCGGGGGCCACCGCCACATACAGCCGCGCTCCGACCACTGTGTAGAGGACGCCGCTGGATCGGGGCTCCCCCGTCGGAGTGAGGTGACTGAGAACCGCGAACGACGCCTTGGCGACCTGCTGCCATACCTGCTCGGTGGTGAGACGAGGTGCCATCGGCTGGACGTCCTCCCCGGTGACCGCGCGGATCCCACCCTCGCCTCCCGCACCGGGGCTTGCCCGTGTGTGTTCGATCCTGGTCGCCATGACCCCTCCTCACCTGCTACTCCGGCATCCGCTGGGGCGGGACTTCGCCCACCTACCTCATCGCTACCGGTGAACCGCCGACGCCGGTAGGGGCGAACAGCGGCGGGCGATCGGGACCTTCGGCCCCCCGCTGTCGCGCCCGACGCTGGCGGACGGCGACCGCCGTTGCGGCGACGGCAACCGCCACCGAGGCCCACAACCTGGGGTTCGTCGTCTCCGGTCGCTTGTGGGCCGACAGCGGCATCACACCGAAATGGACGGCCATCGTTCCCGCCCCGGGTTCGCGGCTGAAGGCGACTGGGAAGGTGCCGAGCCCGAAGTCGGCAAGGTCGAGCTGGAACACGTACGGGTCTGCGTCGTCGCCGGGGTGTAGCGGAAAGCCCCTGGACAGAGCCGGTATCGGGGTCAGGAACCGGAGGACGAGCCGGCCACGGCGGACGAAGACCTCGATCCCGGCGCCCACCATGGCTCTCAGACGCACATCTGTGAGCGGGCCGGGAAGGTAGTACCAACCGCAGACGTCACCCCAGATCTCGGGGTGTTGCGGAACGTCGGTGCGGATCACGTCGTCCGGGACACCGAGCAGGGAGTTGAGCAGCTTCCCCATCTCCACGGGCATCCACAGCACTGCGCGGTTGGCCCCGTTGGTGAAGGCCATCACGCCGATTCCGTCGTCGGGGGCCGCGAAGATCTGCGAGTCGAAGCCGGGCAGAATGCCCTGATGTTCGACCACGGGATGGCCACCGGCATTGCCGCGGAAGAAGGCCAGGCCGATACCTGGTAATCGAGGATCGGACTGGTACTGGGCCGCGAACATGGTGGCAAGCGTCGCCGGTTTGAGCACTGAGCCGTGCTCGTTGGCACCGCCGCCGAGGAGTGCCGCGATGTAGCGGGCCATATCTGCGGGCGTGGAGTAGGCGTTGGTGGCTCCCGCCGTCACCCACGCGCGCTCAGGGACCGCTCTGACGCCACGGGAGCGCAGCTTGTACCCCGTCGCCCGCCGCGACTGGACCACCTCCGATCGAACGAGGGTGGTGTCCGCCATGCCGAGGGGCTCGAAGATGTGCTCGCGCAGGTAGCGATCGAATGGCTGCCCGCTCACGTCCTCGACGATCTGGCCGAGCGTCGAGGGCCCGTGGTCTCCGTATCGGAACCGGGTGCCCGGCTCGGCCACCAGACGCAGGCCACCCCGGTAGTACTCGGCAAGCGACGGCACCGGCCGACCCAGCTTCACGCTCTCGCCGAAGTCCGGCCGGAGCACGCCGGAGCGGGGCACCTGCTCGCGGATTCCGGCGGTGTGGGTCAGCAGATGGCGCACCGTCGCGGGCCGCCAGCCGGCCTCGGCCGGGATCAGCCGGTAGGCGCGCAGGTAGTCGTTGGCAGCGGCGTCGAGGCCGACCAGCCCCTGCTCCCACAGCTGCATCACCGCGATCGCGGTGAACGTCTTGGTGATCGAGGCAATCCGAAAGACCGTGTCCTCGGTGACCGGCGTGTTCGACCCGATGTCGGCCAGGCCGTGCCCGTGGAAGAACTCGA
>DASRTE010000088.1:0-1688 GCA_035656095.1 Jiangellaceae bacterium | reverse complement strand
AGGATGACCATCCGGACCTCGGTCCCGTCGGCCGACCGGTAGCTGACCTGCCTGGACATAACACTCGGAACGGCAACCGAACCAGGGCTCTCCGCCCACGTCATCAGCTCGCCACTGGTCGCGTCGTACCGCAGGACGACGACGGGCGTCGTGTGGTCGGTGTAGGCGAACCATGCCTCGTGGCCGCCCTCCGGCCGCTCTGACAGCCCTCCGACACTGCCCAGGCCGGGCAGGTCCACGGCAGCGATACGGTCCCCGCTGCCGAGATCGTGCAGAGAAACCTCGGACAGGCCGTGCCGCGTCCAGCTCGCCAGCAGTGCCGGTCGGTCGAGGTCGTCGAGGATCGCGTAGTCCTCGAACACGGCCTCAGGGTCCTCGGGGAGCAGATCCTGCCACGTCTCCGGGTCGGGGCGCGTTGGGTCGGCGACGGCCAGCCGCCTGCGCGCGGCGTCCCGGTCAGTCCACACATAGAGCCGCCCGTCCCGCCCGACGTGCGGGAATGCCTTGGCGTCGACGCCTACCTGGACTGGCCGAAGCTCCGGCGCGGCGGGATCGGACGCCAACAGATCCGCCAGCCAGGCGTCGTTGCGAGGGGCGGTTCCCTCCGCAGCAGTGACCACCAACCATCGGCCGTCGCGGCTGACAGACGCGCCGTAATAGTTCGTCTTCGGGAGTCCGGCGCCGAACAGCTCGACATCCTGCCCGGGGTCGCTGCCCAGCCGGTGCAGGTATACCCGCCGGTGGAACTGCTCCTCACCCGCAGGGACGACGTCCGCCGGGAGGCGGCGCACGTAGTAGAACGCCTCGCCGTCGGGCAGCCAGGCAATGGGGGAGTAGCGCGCGCGGTCGATCGGCCCGTCGACGTCCTGCCCGGTCGACACGTCGAGCACGCGAAGCACCGACTCCTCGGTGCCGCCCACGGACAGCTGGTAGGCGAGTAGATCGCCCTGCTGTGACGGCTGCCATGCGTCGAGCGTTGTCGCCCCGCTGGGGTCGACGACGACCGGGTCGACCAGCGTGCGCTCGGTCCCGTCCGGGTCGATGGTCAACAAGACGGCGTGCTCCTGATCCGCGGTCCGTCGGGTGAAGAACGCCCGCTCGTATCGCCACGCCGGAGTGCTCACCGATCCCGCTCCGAGCAGCTCGGCGAGCCGCTCACGAAAGTGGGCCCGCGCGTTCCAGCCGGCGCGGTGCTCCGCCAGCAGGTCCGCTTGCGAGCGGGACCACTCGATCGTCGCCGGGTTGGTGGGATCCTCCAGCCGACGGTACGGATCCGGAACCGTGACGCCGTGCAGGACGTCGGAATCGTCGCCGCGGGGCGCCGGCGGATACGTCACGTCGGTGACTCTAACGGCGGGGCTGCGACCCCCAGCTCGGTCAGCATGGCAACGCCGCTGTCTCGCTCGGCCCCGCCGGCCAGCACGAGTGTTCGCGCCTGTTGATACGGGCATGCGGCGGCGTCGAACGCTGCCGACGTGGTCAGCAGGGCGTCACGGTCGTCCTCGAGAAGGGCGCTGGCGCGGTCCACGATGGCAGTGGCGATCGGATTGTCGGTCGCGATCGTTCGGGCCCGGACGAGGCGTTCGCCAGCATCAGCTTGGCCGATGAGGACGGCCGCCTCGGCTTTGAGCGCGGCGTACCACTGTCTCCAGAGCCCGCTGATCCACCGTCGCAGATCCTCCGGCTCG
>DASRTE010000087.1:0-2134 GCA_035656095.1 Jiangellaceae bacterium | reverse complement strand
TCGACGTCCGCAGGCGGGGTGGATCGCGCGAGCGCCGTGCCGACCCGGTTCATCGCCGTCTCGACGTCTGCGCGGCTGAGCAGGCTTCGCTTCGACAGGTCCGTTCACTCTGAGGTCTGGCAAGGTGAGGTCCGTGCTGGTCGATGCGCACGCGTTCTGGCTCCGCGCGCCGGGCTCTGGGGAGATCCGGCCGGTTACGCTGCCCGAGCCCCGGCGCGACGACGTCATGGTGCGCACCCTGCGGTCCGGCGTCAGCCGCGGCACCGAGACGCTGGTGTTCCGGGGCGGTGTGCCGCCGAGCCAGTATGACGCGATGCGGGCGCCGTTCCAGGAGGGGGATTTCCCGGGACCGGTCAAGTACGGCTACCTCAACGTCGGCACCGTGGAGAAGGGACCACCGGAGCTGTCCGGCCGCACTGTCTTCTGCCTGTACCCCCACCAGACTGCCTACGTGGTGCCGGCCGGCGCAGTGGCCGTCGTGCCCGAGGGCGTGCCGCCCGCTCGTGCCGTGCTCGCGGGCACCGTCGAGACCGCCGTCAACGCCCTGTGGGACGCTGCACCACTGCTCGGCGACAGGGTCACCGTCGTCGGCGCAGGGATGGTCGGCTGCTGCGTTGCAGGCTTGCTGAGCCGGTTCCCGGCCGTGCAGGTCACACTCGTAGACGTCGATGCCGGCCGGGCCGATGTCGCGGCCGCACTCGGCGTCGACTTCGCGCTGCCGGCCGACGCCGCCGACGGTCGCGACCTGGTCGTGCACGCCAGCGCGACGTCCGCCGGGCTCCAGCGGTCGCTCGACCTGCTCGCACCCGAGGGCACGGTCATCGACCTCAGCTGGTACGGCGACAGCGAGGTCCAGCTTTCGCTGGGTGGCGCGTTCCACTCGGGTCGCCTCGGCATCCGTGCCAGCCAGGTGGGCACCCTCTCCCCGGCCCGCAGCGGGCGCCGCACGACGGCCGACCGGCTGGCACTTGCACTCGATCTGCTGCGCGACCCTGCCTTCGACGCGCTCCTCACCGGGCAGTCCCGCTTCGGCGAGCTGCCCGACGTGATGGCCCGGCTGGCCGCTGGGAGCCTGCCCGCGCTCTGCCACACCATCACCTACGACGGGGAATAGAACGTGTTCAGCGTGACCGTCCGCGATCACATGATGATCGCCCACAGCTTCCGCGGCGAGGTGTTCGGGCCCGCACAGCGCCTGCACGGCGCGACGTACGTCGTCGACGCCACGTTCCGGCGCGCGGCCCTCGACGCCGACGACATCGTGGTTGACATCGGTCGAGCGGCCGAGGAGCTCCACGCCGTGGTAGCCGAGCTCAGCTACCGCAACCTCGACGACGAGGCCGCGTTCGCGGGCATGAACACCTCCACCGAGGCGCTCGCCCGGGTGGTCGCAGATCGACTCGCAGAAAGGGTGCACGCCGGCGCCCTAGGGGACACGGCTCGGGAGCTCGACGGGCTGGTCGTCACGCTGCACGAGTCGCACATCGCCTGGGCGAGCTACGAGCGGGCGCTGTGACGGCGGTGCATTTCGTCATACCCGACGGCATCGACGACCGGGCCCGGGCGAGCGGAGGCAACGCCTATGACCGCCATCTCTGCCGCGGGCTCACCTCGATCGGCTGGTCGGTCCACGAGCACGCCGTACCCGGCTGCTGGCCGCGACCCGACGCGGCGTCGTTCGCCGCCCTCGATGCCGTGGTCCAGCGGATCCCCGACGAGGCCGTAGTGCTGCTCGATGGACTGGTCGCCTCGACGGCCCCCGACGTGCTGCTGCCGCAGGCGCGCCGGTTGCGCTTGGTCGTGCTCGTGCACATGCCCCTGGGCCACCGCCCGGCAGACGACGGGGCCGACGACGCCCGGATGCGGGAACGCGCGGTCCTCTTGGTCGCAGCTGCGGTCGTCACGACCAGCGCATGGAGTCGGTGTCGGCTGCTGGAGCTCTACCCGTTGTCCGCCGACCGGGTGCACGTCGCCGAGCCCGGCGTCAACGCTGCCGACCTCGCAGCCGGGACCGCGGCCGGCGAGGCGTTGCTCTGCGTCGCGGCGGTGACCTCCGACAAGGGCCACGACGTGCTGCTCGACGCGCTGGCGATCATCACGGACCTGTCCTGGCACTGCGTGTGCGTGGGCAGCC
>DASRTE010000086.1:0-12564 GCA_035656095.1 Jiangellaceae bacterium | reverse complement strand
CACGGACGGCCTGCAGAAGGACTTCGGTGAGGACCGGGTGATCGACACGCCGCTGGCGGAGTCCGGCATCATCGGCACGGCGGTCGGGCTCGCCCTGCGTGGCTACCGGCCGGTGTGCGAGATCCAGTTCGACGGGTTCGTCTTTCCCGGCTACGACCAGATCGTGTCGCAGGTGGCGAAGATGCACTTCCGCTCCGGCGGCCGCCTCCGCGTGCCGATGGTGGTCCGGATACCTTTCGGTGGCGGCATCGGCGCGGTCGAACATCACAGCGAGAGCCCGGAGGCGTACTTCGCACATACCCCGGGGCTGAAGGTCGTCGCCGTCTCCAACCCGCTCGACGCCTACTGGATGATCCAGCAGGCGATCGCGATCGACGACCCCGTGGTCTTCTTCGAGCCGAAGCGCCGGTACTGGGAGAAGGCCGACGTCGACGAGGAGGGTTCCCCGGAACTGCCGCTGGAGGCGGCGCGGGTCGTGCGGTCCGGCACCGATGCGACGCTTGTCGGGTACGGGCCGATGGTGAAGACCTGCCTGGACGCCGCGGCCGCGGCTGCGGAGGAGGGCCGGTCACTCGAGGTGATCGATCTGCGGTCGTTGTCACCCATGGACATGCCCGTGGTGTTCGACGCGGTCCGTCGAACCGGCCGATGCATCGTCGTGCACGAGGCGCAGCGGTCCCTGGGTATCGGCGCGGAGGTTGCCGCGCGCATCAGCGAGGAATGCTTCTACTCGCTGGAGGCGCCGGTACTTCGCGTCACCGGATTCGACACGCCCTATCCGCCGGCACGGGTCGAGGAGGAGTACCTTCCCGACCTCGACCGTGTGCTCGACGGAGTCGACCGCGCCCTGGCGTACTGAGGGGTCTGGAATGAGCGACGTTTCGCAATTCAAGCTTCCCGATGTCGGCGAGGGCCTGACCGAGGCCGAGATCGTGTCCTGGAAGGTGAAGGTCGGCGACACGATCAAGATCAACGACGTGATCGTCGAGATCGAGACGGCGAAGTCGCTGGTCGAACTGCCGAGCCCTTACGCAGGAGTCGTCGACGGCCTGCTGGTCGAGGAGGGGGCGACGGTCCCGGTCGGTACGCCGATCATCGCGGTCCGTGCAGCGGGCGCGGGCAAGGGTGAGCCGGCGGCGGCGCCGGACGAACCCGGCCAGGCCGTCGAGGAAACGAGGCCCGGGGATGTGGGTGGCGCCGGTGTGGTGGGCGGGCCGGCCGAGGACATGGTGCCGACACCGGTCGCGGCCGAGCCGGCTCGGCAGGCCGTGCTCGTCGGCTACGGCCCCCGGACCGCCACGACCCGCCGGCGCCCGCGCAAGGCGGCGTCCGCGGCCCCCGAGGCGTCGGCTCCGGCCGCCGCCGCCCTCACCGCCACCTTCAACCTCGTTGATCATGGCGAAGCGGGGGCTTTCGAGGACGACGAGGCCCCACTCCGCCATGATCAACGGGAAGTGGAGGGCGAGCGCAGTGCTGCGGGCGCGAGGGTGTTGGCGAAGCCGCCGGTGCGCAAGTTGGCCAAGGACCTCGGCGTCGATCTCGCCACCGTCGTCCCGTCCGGGCCGGATGGCACCATCACCCGGGCCGACGTGGAGGGCACGGCGGCTGCGGAAGCACCGGCGGCGGCACCGGCCGCTGCAGCAGCCGTCGACGCCAGCTGGGACGGCCGGCCGCGCGAGGAGCGCATCCCGATCCGGTCGGTCCGCAGGGCTACCGCGGCGGCGGTGACGCGGTCCGCGTTCACGGCACCGCACGTCACCGAGTTCGTCACCGTCGACGTCACCCGTACGATGCGACTGGTCGACCGGCTCCGCGGCTCACGCGAGTTCCGCGACGTCCGCCTGTCACCGCTCGCGGTGCTGGCCAGGGCCATGTGCATCGCCGTCCGCCGAACCCCGGACGTCAACACCCGGTGGGACGGCGACGCCGGCGAGATCATCGTGCAGCGTTATGTCAACCTCGGCATTGCTGCGGCCACACCCCGCGGGCTCGTCGTACCCAACATCAAGGACGCCGACCGCCTCCCGTTGCGCGAACTGGCCGTGGCGATCAACGAGCTGGCCGCCCTGGCGCGAGAGGGCAGGACACCGCCGTCGGACATGACCCGAGGAACGATCTCGATCACGAACGTCGGAATCTTCGGCGTGGACACCGGAACGCCGATCCTTCCGCCCGGTGAGGCGGCGATCATGGCGTTCGGCGCCGTCCGCAAGCAGCCCTGGGTGCACAAGGGCAAGGTCAGGCCGCGCTGGGTAACCACCCTCGGCCTCTCGTTCGACCATCGGCTGGTCGACGGCGAGCCGGGTTCGCGGTTCCTCGCCGACGTCGCCGCCATCCTGGAAGACCCGGCGCAGGCGCTCGTCTGGGGATGACCCGTGGCCGGTGCACAACGGGAGACGATTGCTACGACGTCGGGCAGGTGTCACGGTAGGGGCGGTCACCGAAAGCATCGCGCCACTCGCCGGTGGTGAGGTTCCGGCCCGCCACCGTGCAGGCGAACTCGACCCAGGTGCCGGGACGGGTGTCCCAGGTGTGGACGCCGCCGTCGGGCGCCGCGATGACCACGGTGTGACCGTCGGGGGAGGAACTCCACCGCCGCCCACGTCGTCTGGCTGCGACGTGCGGTAGCGAGCAACGTGTTGGTTCGGCCGTCCCAGAGACTGACCGTACCGCCGAGGCCAGTGCCGACAAAGGTGGCGCCGTCGGGCGCGTACGCCACCTCCGCGACGTTGTCGCCACTGAGAACCGGCGCCCTCAGCCACCTCCCGGATTCGATGTCGAGCACTCCCACCTCACCGCTCTCGCAGACGACCGCGACCAGCCGGCCGTCGGGCGAGATGTCGGCGTGCTTGGCGCCGAATCCCAGGTTCCGGGTGTAGAGAACACTGCCACCTGCCAGGTCGACGGCCGCGATCCACTCACCCTCGTGCAGAACCAGTGCCGAGCGTCCGTCGGGACTGGCGACGACCCCGGCGATCGGATGGTGGAGCCGCACCTGGGCACTCGACGGTTCCAGCGTGTCGGCGTCGACCTGGAACAGCGTGCCGGACCGTTCGCCGACCACGATGTTCTCGCCATCGGCGGTGTAGACGACGTCCGCGATGTCTGCCGCCACGGACAGCTCGGCAAGCATTTCGCCGTCGCGCCGATCCCACACGCGCAACCACCGTCGTCGCCCGCCGTCGCGAACTGCTCGAAGTTCGGCGCCCGCCACGTCGCTCCCGAGCTCTCCTCGGCGGTGGCGATGGGAGCACCGAGCCGGCCCGCGGCAACGTCGAGGAACCGGATGGTGCTTCCCGGTGCGTTTGCGGGCTCGCCGGGGCCGACGTAGGCCACGGCTTCGCCGTCCGGCGCCGGTACGGCGGTCAGCCCGTACCGCAAGGCGTCGTCGACCAGACCGGCGCGGCGAATCAGCCGGCCGTCGCCGCCGACGTCCCAGGCCAGCAGCATCCGGTCGGTCGACGCCGAGTAGAGCGAGTTGTCATCCGGGCTGAACGCCAGCCCCCACACGGATCCCGAATGCCCCCGTAGCCGGTCCTGTTGGGAACCCGTTGCAACGTCCCACACGAGTACCTGTTGGTCGTCGGACCCAGAGGCGATCATCGCGCCATCGCGGGAGAACTGGACGGTCGTGACAGGAGCGGTATGGCCGCGGAGCATTTCCCGCGTGGTGAGGGTCGCTGCGTCGAGCAGGAGGACGGTGTCGTCGTAGGGCGCGCGCACCGCAAGCGTGGCGCCGTCAGGGCTGACCTCGAGCCCGTCGTGGAGAGCAGCCACACTCGTCGAGTCACGTGCACCGCCGTCCGCCGAGAGCCCTCCGGTGCCCACCATGCGGCCGGTGACCACGTCATACGTGGTGAGCGCAGGCGGACCCTGCGTGCCTACGTGCAGCAGGCTTCCGTCGGGGCTCAGCGCAACGGCCCACGCCCTGGCGGCGCCGCGGCCGGCGTGTCGAGCGCCGTCGACGACGCCGATCCGGCCGGTCCGATGGTGGTCGCCACGGCGATCTGGCGGCCGTCGGCCCGGTACTCGAGCTTCGGTGCTGCCATCTACGTCAGCGAGAGCACCGCTGAGGGCTTCGGACCCGCGTCTGCGGTCGATTCGCTGAACAGCCCCGGTAACGACATCCAACCCAATGTGCGCAAAGACGGGCTCGAGGTCGTCTTCTCGTCGAGCAACGGTTACCCGGGCCACCAGGGCGGCCAGGACGTATACGTCTCGACCCGCGTTGCGTTCGCTGACGCCTGGTCGACACCGGTCAATCTCGGCACCGCGGTGAACACAGCCGCCAGCGAGACGCGCCCCTCACTGTCGTTGGGACGCGGAGACGCTCTACTTCGGTCTACTTCGGTCGTGCGCCTGGACCGGAAGGCGTGTCCGATGTCTAGGTCGCGACGCGGGCCAAGCTGGGCGGATCGGTCGGGTGATCCCGGCTGACGGCCCACAGCCACATGGCCGTGAAGATCGTCGTGAAAGGGCGGCGCCGCTCGCCATGGCGCAGAACCCTTCACGACGATCTTCACGAGCAGGGTCGGACCGCCGGTCAGACCGGACGCTCCAACAGGGTCGCGATGCCCTGGCCGACGCCGATGCACATGGTCGCGAGCGCGTAATGGGCGTCGCGCTGGCGCGCCTCGATCGCAGCGGTCAGTGCGATCCGGGCACCGCTCATGCCGAGCGGGTGACCGAGCGCGATCGCCCCGCCGTTAGGGTTGACGTGCTCGGCGTCGTCCGGGAGCCCGAGCAGCCGCAGGCACGCCAGCGACTGCGCCGCGAACGCCTCGTTGATCTCGACGACGTCCACGTCGCCGAGCGCGACCCCGGTGCGCTCCAGCAGGCGTCCGGTCGCCGGGACCGGGCCGATGCCCATGACCCGCGGGGCGACGCCGGCAGTCGCGGTGGCGACGATCCGGGCGAGCGGGTCGACGCCGTACCGTTGTACGGCGCGCTCGCTCATGACCAGCAGGGCCGCCGCGCCGTCGTTCACACCGGAGGCGTTGCCCGCCGTGACAGTGCCGTCCGCGCGGACGACGGGCCGCAGCCTCCCCAGCGCCTCCATCGAGGTCTCGCGAGGAGGCTCGTCGGTGTCGACGAGCACGGCGTCACCGCGTCGCTGCGGCGCCCGAACCGCGGCGATCTCGTGCGCCAGCCGCCCGCTGGCGACGGCCTTGGCTGCACGTTCCTGGCTACGCAGGGCGAAGGAGTCCTGGTCGGTGCGGCTGATGCCATGGTCTGCTGCGACGTTCTCCGCGGTCTCCGGCATCGAGTCGGTGCCGTAGGCGGCCTCCAGAGCGGCGTTGACCAGGCGCCATCCGATGGTGGTGTCGTATACCTGGGCCTGAGCCCGGTCGAACGGCGACTGTGCCTTCGGCAGGACGAAGGGGGCACGGGACATCGACTCCACACCGCCGGCCACCACGACCTCGGCCGCACCGGACACGACGGTCCGGGCCGCATATCCGAGCGCATCCATTCCGGACCCGCACAACCGGTTGACCGTCACACCCGGAACGGTCTCGGGAATGCCGGCGAGCAGCAGCGCCATCCGGGCCACGTTGCGGTTGTCCTCGCCGGCCTGGTTGGCGCAGCCGAGGACGACCTCGTCCACGGCGTCCTGGTCCACCTGCGGATGCCTGGCGAGAAGCTCGCGGAGGACGTGGGCGGCGAGGTCGTCCGGCCGGACGGAGGCCAGCGCGCCTCCATATCGCCCGATCGGGGTGCGGACCCCGTCGGCGAGGAACGCGTGGACCATGGCGGGCTCACTCTCTCGTGGCGTTCATGCGTGTGCCTGCTCACACAGAACGGCGTCGGTCACGGCTGGGATTCCTCGGCGAGCGTTCCGGCGATCTGGCGTGACCGGCCGCGGAACTCGGCGACGAGTCCGTCGGCACCGCCGGAGCCTCCGCCCGCAACGGCTGTCACCGTGACGTCGTAGATGCCGTTGCGGCCGAACCTGCTGCGCTCGACGGCTTCGGCGACCAGCACGTCGCCGAGGCGGGCGGGCGCGACGAACACGATGTCGCAGGCCTGCGCCACCGCGGCCCGGTTGTACGAGTTGCAGGCGAAGGCGAATGCCGAGTCGGCCAGCGCGAACACCAGCCCCCCGTGGCAGATGGAGTGCCCGTTGACCATGTCGTCGCGCACCTGCATCGACATCCGGGCGTAGCCGGGCCGCACCTCGTCCAGGACCATCCCCAGGGCCTGCGACGCCGCGTCTCCGGCCCACATCGCAGCGGCGGACCGCTGGGCCACGGTCTGCGGGTCAGGCACGTGGCGACCCTCCGGTCGTCGCACGCTCGCGGAGCCCGGGCGACACGCGGTACCGGTCCGGGTCGGCGGCGCGGGCGAGGGCATCGAGCACACCCACCACCCAACCCCAACCCAGCGCGTCGCCCCAGTCGAGCGGCCCACGGGGATAGTTGACGCCCAGCCGCATAGCGGTGTCGACGTCGGCGGCGCTCGCGACACCGGCGTCCACGGCATCGGCGCCGAAGGCGGCCAGCATCGCCACCGTCCGCGCCACGATCAGACCGGGGGTGTCCGGGAGCAGCGTGACGGCCAGCCCGGCAACCTGCAGGCACCCGACGGCGGCCTGGACGGCATGCGCCGGTGCAGCAGCCGGCGCGGAAACGGCCACCCGCGACGCGGTGGCGTAGTCGAGTGCGAGGTCGACCAGCACGACGGTCTCGGCGCCGTCGGCGGAGACGTCTGCGGCCGTGCGCCCGTCGGTGAGCCCGATGACGACGCCGGGCGCCGGCCGGATGCGCACCGGCCCCAGGTCGAGCGTCGCCGGTCCGGCCAGCCCGGCGGCCGCGATCCGGCGGACCAGGCCGTCGAGCGGGCCGCCGCCGCCGGTGACGGTCAACCGGTCTGGTCTCGGTGCCGCCGGCGCCGTGGACGGCTGCGGTCGTGGTCCGCGCTCGTAGATCCCCCGGCCGCTCTTGCGACCCAGCCGGCCATCGGCGACCAGGGCCTGCTGGTAGCCGGACGGCTCGAACCGGGCGTCCCGGTCGAAGGCGGCCCAGACGCTGCGCGTGACCGCTGCGTTGACGTCCTGGCCGATCAGGTCGGTGAGCTCACACGGGCCCATCGGAAACCCGCCCGCCTCGCGGAACAGCGTGTCGAGTGTCGCCGGGTCGGTCACGCCCGCCTCGAGTAGGCGGAACGCCTCTGCGTAGTAAGGCCGAGCCACCCGGTTGACGACGAAACCGGGGGTCGACGCGCACCGAACGGCCGTCTTGCCCCATGCTCCGGCCAGTTGGACGAGCGCGTCGGCGACGCCGGGTCCGGTGGCGGCCCCCGTGACGACCTCGACCAGAGGCAGCACGGGGGCAGGGTTGAAGAAGTGCATCCCGGCGACGCGTTCCGGCCTCGCCAGTCCCGCTGCGATCTCCGTAACCGACAGGGACGAGGTGTTGGTCGCGAGGATCGCGGTCTCGTCGCAGACCTTCTCCAACGCCGCGAACAGATCGCGTTTGACCGCGAGATCTTCGGCGACGGCCTCGACGACCAGCGCACAGTCCGCGAGGTCGGACACGTCCACGACGGCGGCGAGCCGCCGCTGGGCCGCCGCGGCCTCGTCCGGGCGGAGCCGGCCCTTCGCGGCCACGTGCTCCAGGCGCTCCCCGACGGCGCTCACCGCACGGTCGGCGACGCCGGCAACGGCGTCGAGGAGCCGGACCTCGTGGCCGGCGACGGCCGCCACCTGTGCGATCCCGGCGCCCATCGTCCCGGCACCGACCACGCCGACCAGGTCCGAGCGATCGACGGTCACCATGCTGCTCACTCTGCCATCGCGGTCGACGTGAACGTGCGCCCGGGAGCGCGGTAGGCTCGTGTGACACGTGGAGCACAGAACTGCCCGCGTGCGTCACAGACTTGTCGCGCCCGGAGGGTAGATCCATGTCTGTCACCGCCGACGACCTGGTCAGCCGTCACCAGCCGACCCTCGACGACGCGCTGGCCGCGATCCGCACCCGGGGTTACTTCTCCGCCTACGCCGAGTCGCCGAGCCCGCGGGTGTACGGCGAGACGGCTGCAGCGGAGGGCCAGGCGGCCTATGACGCCTGGCTCGGCTCCGACTTCCCCGTCGAGACGCCCGGCGCCACCGGCCGGGTCGCCACCGAGCGCAGCCCGTACGGTCCCGAGCTCGGCGTTCGCTACCCCCGGGTCCAGACCGACCCGGCGGCGATCGACACGTTGCTGGCAGCGGCCCAGGAGGCGATGCCGGCGTGGCGAGAGGCAGGCCCGGCCCAGCGCGCTGCCGTGTGCCTCGAGATCCTGGCGCGTCTGCATGCTCGGATCTTCGAGCTCGCGAACGCCGTCCAACACACCTCGGGCCAGGCCTTCGTCATGGCCTTCCAGGCCGGGGGGGCGCACGCGCTCGACCGCGCTCTCGAAGCTGTCGCCTATGCCCACGAGGAGCAGGTCCGGACGCCGGCCGCGGCCACCTGGGAGAAGCCGGCGGGCAAGGCCGAGCCGCTGCGGATGGTCAAGACCTTCCACGTCGTACCCCGCGGCGTGGCCCTCGTGATCGGGTGCAACACCTTCCCGACCTGGAACTCGTGGCCGGGCCTGTTCGCGTCGCTGGCGACCGGCAACGCCGTCGTCGTCAAGCCGCACCCGCGCGCTGTGCTACCTCTCGCGATCACCGTCCAGGCCGCCCGCGACGTGCTGGCCGAGCAGGGTTTCGACCCGAACCTCGTGACGCTCGCCGCCGAGGAACCTGCCGACCGGATCGCCGCTGCGCTCGCCGTCCGACCCGAGATACGGATCGTCGACTTCACCGGATCGAGTGAGTTCGGCCGCTGGCTAGAGGACAACGCCAGGCAGGCGGTCGTCTTCACCGAGAAGTCCGGAGTCAACACGGTCGTCGTCGACTCCACCGACGACTTCGCCGGGATGTGCCGCAACCTGGCGTTCTCGCTCAGCCTCTACTCCGGGCAGATGTGCACCGCGCCGCAGAACGTCTGCGTGCCGCGCGAAGGCATCGAGACCGAGCAGGGCCACAAGTCCTTCGTGGAGGTGGGTGAGGGTCTCGCCGCCGCCGTCGACGCATTGCTCGGCGACGACGCGAAGGCAGTCGAAATGCTGGGCGCGGTCGTCAATCCCGGCGTCCTCGAGCGTCTCGACGCCGCACCGGGCAGTGGCCGGGTGGTGCTCGTGTCACGAACGATCGAGCACCCCGCGTGGCCGGACGCGACGGTGCGAACCCCGACGATCATCGCCCTGGAGTCGTCCGACACCGATGTCTACACAAGCGAGTGCTTCGGGCCGGTGTCGTACCTGATCGCCACCGATTCCACCGACGCCTCCCTGGACCTGTTCCGAGACACGGTTCGCGCTCATGGCGGGATGACCGCTGCGGTGTACTCGACGGACGAGAAGGTGATCGACACGGCCGAGCGAGCGGCGATCGAGGCCGGCGTCGCGTTGTCGGTCAATCTCACCGGCGGTGTGTTCGTCAACCAGTCGGCGGCGTTCTCCGACTTCCATGGCACCGGAGCCAACCCCGCCGCCAACGCGGCGTTCACCGATGGCGCGTACGTCGCGGGGCGATTCCGCATCGTCCAGTCCCGCCGCCACGCCGCCCCGGAAACGACCGCGTAGCAGTCGCGAGGTCTCACCGGGTCCAAACCGGGCGAGTGGTAGCGCTCTCACTGGGACAAATGCGGATTATCGGGGCGCGTGACCGAATCGTTATGGCGTCTGTACCGGGCCGGTCTTGCCAACGCCATTCGTAAACGTTTTCGTTCGAAGTCACCGGGACGCGGGCTGCAAGCGTCCGGACCGGGGGACCACATCGGAAGGAGGCGGGCCAGCATGGCCTACAGCACCACCAGACGCGGCATCAGCGCGGTCACCTTCGCCCTGGGGCTGTCGCTCGTCCTCGCAGCCTGCGGCGGCGACGACGGCGATGGCGGCGATGGCGATGGCGGCGGCGACGAGGGCACCACAGGCTTGGGTGCCGGTGCCGACTGCGACGCCCTCGTCGAGGAGTACGGAGACCTCTCGGACACCGAGATCACCATGTACAGCACGATCATCGCGCCTGAGGACGCGCCCCTCGAGGCCTCGTTCGACAAGTTCGAGGAGTGCACTGGCGCCACGATCATCTACGAGGGATCCGACGAGTTCGAGGCCCAGTTGCCGGTCCGCGTCGAGGGCGGTACGCCTCCCGACATGGCGATCCTGCCTCAGCCCGGCCTTCTTCGTACGCTCGTCGAGGACTATCCCGACGCCGTCGTACCGGCACCAGAAGCGGTCGAGGCCAACCTCGACGAGTTCTTCTCGCCCGACTGGAAGGCCTACGGCGAAGTCGACGGTACGCTCTACGCGGCGCCGTTCGGTGCCAACGTCAAGTCGTTCGTCTGGTACTCGCCGACGGCGTTCGCGGACGCGGGTTACGAGGTGCCGGAGACCTGGGACGACATGCTCGCCCTCTCCGACCAGATCGTGGCCGACGGCGGCAAGCCGTGGTGCGCCGGCGTCAGCTCCGGTGAGGCCACCGGCTGGCCGGCGACCGACTGGGTCGAGGACGTCGTCCTCCGTACCGCCGGTCCGGAGGTCTACGACCAGTGGTACACGCACGAGATCCCGTTCAACGACCCGCAGATCATCGAGGCCATCGACACGGTCGGCGAGGTCCTCAAGAACGAGGACTACGTCAACGGTGGTCTGGGTGACGTGGCGAGCATCGCCACGACGCGGTTCGAGGACGGTGGCCTGCCGATCACGCTCGGCCAGTGCTACATGCACCGGCAGGCGTCGTTCTACGCGGCCAACTGGCCAGAGGGAACCGAGGTCGCCGAGGACGGCGACGTCTTCGCGTTCTACCTGCCGCCGATCGACCCGGCGCAGGGCAGTCCGGTGCTCGGCGGCGGCGAGTTCGTCGCGGCCTTCTCCGACCGGCCGGAAGTCCAGGCGTTCCAGGCCTACATGGCGACCGCCGACTGGCACTCCGAGCGGACCGCGCAGGGCGGCGCCTTCGTGTCGGCGAATCTCGAGGTGCCGCTCGACCTCTATGACGACCCCATCGACCGGCTGTCCGCTGAGATCCTCCAGGACGAGGAAGCGATCTTCCGGTTCGACGCCTCGGACCTGATGCCCGGAGCAGTGGGGAGCGGCACGTTCTGGACCGGGATGGTCGACTGGCTGACCGGCGCCAGCACCGAGGAGGTCGCGGACGCGATCGAGGAATCCTGGCCGGCGTCGTAGGAGGGCCGACCGTGGGCTGGGGCCGTTACGACGGCCCCAGCCCGCAGCGGCCGACCATTTGTGCATGTTTTGTCGGGATGTGGCCGGACGAACAAGCGAGCGTCTAGTGGCCGATTCGTGGCAGGATTCTGAGCCACGGATCGTGGAGCCCGCCGGAGCGTGCCGTCACATGCCGTCACCTCAGGAGCAGCGAGGGCCCGACGCGTAAGAAGGTGAGGCGGCATGGACAATCTCGGGAAGTTCGGCCTGATGGTCTTCGCCATCGCGCTGTTCGCCGCGGTGATGGGTGTGGTTCTGCTGGTGGTGGGGCGGGCCCGCGGACGCTCCGACCTGGTCGCGTCGCTGGCGTTCGTGCTCCCGGCGTTCCTGATGCTGGCTGTCGGGCTGCTCTATCCGGCCCTGCGCACGATCTACCAGTCCTTCTTCGACCGCAGGACGGTGAACTTCGTCGGCCTCGACAACTACGAGACGATCGTGACCAATCCGGCCCTGGTCACCGTGCTGCAGAACACGTTCCTCTGGGTCTTGATCACGCCCATCGTCGCGACGTTCATCGGCCTCGTCTATGCCGTGCTGGTCGACCGGGCCCGGATCGAGGCCTTGGCCAAGGCACTGATCTTCCTGCCGCTCGCGATCTCGCTGGTCGGGGCCTCGATCATCTGGCGGTTCGTCTACGAGTTCCGGCCCGACCAGCAGGGCGTCGAGCAGATCGGGATCGCCAACCAGGTACTCGTCTGGCTAGGTTTCGAGCCGCAACAGTTCCTGCTCGGATGGCCATCGAACACGATCTTTTTGATCGTGGTTCTGATCTGGGTCCAGGCCGGATTCGCAATGACCGTGCTCTCAGCGGCGATCAAGGCCATACCGGCCGACATCACCGAGGCCGCACGACTCGACGGTCTGGCCGGCCCGAAGATGTTCCGCTACATCACCGTGCCGAGCATCCGACCGGCTCTGATTGTCGTACTGACCACGATCAGTATCGGCACGCTCAAGGTGTTCGACATCGTGCGGACCATGACCGGCGGCCAGTTCGACACGAGCGTCGTCGCCAACGAGTTCTACGCGCAGAGCTTCAGACAGGGCGAACGCGGTCTCGGCTCGGCGCTCGCGGTCGTGCTGTTCATCCTGGTGATCCCCATCGTCATCTACAACGTCCGGCAGTTGCGAAAGGCGGACTACCGATGAGCGCCGCGATCACCACACCCGAGGCCCGCGCCGAGCTGTCCGGCGTCTCCGCAGCGACGATGACCGGCCGGACCAAGAAGCGGCTCACCTCGCCGTGGGCATCGTTATTCGCGGTAGTCATCGCAGTCCTGTGGACGCTGCCGACGTTCGGCCTGTTCC
>DASRTE010000085.1:0-8288 GCA_035656095.1 Jiangellaceae bacterium | reverse complement strand
CTGGTCTTGTCCAGCCGCAGCCCGCTTGCGCACCCCGGTCACTATCTGACCTACATCGACGCCACCACAGGAGAGCTCACGACGTTGGCGGTGCCGGGGTTCGCCGAGGAGCTCGACGTCTACGTCCAGGACGGCGAGCTGCGCGCCGAGCATGCCTTCTGGGTCTTCGGCATCCCCTTCCTCGTGCTGCACTACCGCATGCAACGCAAGGAAGAACCCGCACGGTGAGTTTCTCCAGCGGCCGCCGATCGGGCGTCACGAACCGTCACCGCCGCGGACCCCAGCCGCGAGCGCATGGATGTCCCGTGGCTTCCCGGCGCGTCTCGGGCATTGATCTACCTGACGCCGGCGGAGTTACTGTACGGCGCCGATCACGCGCTTGATGGCCCGGTATCTGTCCGCGACTACGGGCTACTCGAAGCCGCGCTCGCACGTCCGCAGGCAAGCGTGGCCGGGCAGGATGCCTATCCAACGCTCGACCACAAGGCCGCGGCACCGCTTCACTCCCAGGCCCGCAATCACCCACTGGTCGACGGGAACAAGCGTTTGGCACTAGCGGGACTCATTGCGTTCTCCGGCATGAATGGCCGGAGACTGACCCCGACCAATGACAACGCCCACGTCCTCGTCATGGCCGTGGCGACCAACTCGCCAGAGCAACAGAGCTGCGCCAACGGACGACAGATCCGCCGTATGCCCGGCGAGCCGCCGCCACATGCTCCCGACGGCATCTCACTCTGCTGACCGCCGTGCACCGGAGGCGAGATCAGGAGTACGCTCCGTGACGTCTCATCCGTCACATACGTCACTCGACTCCCACGGAACGGGGGATCGATGAGATCTGGCGACACCGACGTGCGCCCGCCTCGTCGCCGGCTGGTCGGCCTGACCCTGTCCGTGCTACCGGTCGCGGTTCCTGGACTGGTCATGCTGCCGTCGGTCCGATTTCCCGTGCAGCCCGAGCCGGTTGCGTCGTCCGTTCATGAGATCCCGCTGACGGGCGCCGCCTCGCGGATCGCCGGGAAGGCCTTGCCCTCGATGCCTGAGCCGACTCCCGAGCGGGGCGATGAGTCCGGCGAGCGCAGGCCGGCGGTGCTCAGCGGTGAGCTCGATGTAGAGCCGTTCCTGCTCGCCGCCATCACCTGGGAGGTCCCGGAAGACGACATCGACCTCGTCGCCTGGGTGCGAACTCGACGCGATGAAGCCTGGTCGGAATGGAATCAGGTACGAGTCGGTGACGACCACGGTCCCGACCCGGGTTCGGCCGAGGCCCGCCGGTCCCGTGCAGGCACAGACCCGCTCATCGTGGCGGAGTCCGACGGCATCCAGGTACGCGTGGACACCGGTGGCGGGGTGATCCCGGACGATCTTCGGTTGGACCTGATCGATCCGGGTCAATCGCCCGCCGACGCCCCCATCGGCGGCTCGGGCGGTTCGGCCGTAGCGGTCGTGAACCGGCCCACCATCTACACCCGGGCCCAGTGGGGCGCCGACGAGTCCATCCGTGGTGCTCCCGAATACGGCGAGGTCAATGGGGCGTTCGTCCATCACACGGTGAACGCCAACGACTACTCGGCTTCGGACGTCCCGCAGATCATTCGTAGCATCTACGCCTACCACGTCGAATCCCGCGGCTGGAAGGACATCGGCTACAACTTCGTCGTCGACCGGTTCGGCCGGATCTGGGAAGGCCGCTACGGCGGTGTCGATAGGGCGGTCATCGGGGCTCACACGCAGGGATACAACGACGACGCGTTCGCGATGTCCGCCATCGGTACCTACACCAGTACGGTGCCGGAGGCGGCCGTCCTCTCCGCCTACCAGCAGCTGTTCGCGTGGAAGTTCTCGGTGCACGGCGTGGACCCGCGCCGGCCCGTCACCTACGACGGCGAGAGCTGGCCCGCGATCGCCGGCCACCGCGACGCCGCATTGACCGAGTGTCCCGGCCAGCAGCTCTACAACGCATTGCCCACCATCCGCACCGGTGTCATGGCCTCGATGTTCCCGCCGTCTCCAGATGACACATGGCGCGATTTCACCGGTGACGGACGAGACGACCTGATCGCCCGAAGGAGGAGCGACGGGTCGCTGTGGATGTGGCGCGGCGCTCCCGGGTCCGTGTACCGCGCGGCCCAACAGATCGGTTCCGGGTGGGGCGGCATAAGCAGCATCGTCCGCCCTGGCGACTGGGACGGTGACGGCGCCGACGACGTCGTCGCCAGAATCACGGCGACCGGAGAGCTCCGCCTCTATCCGGGCAACGGCCGGGGCGGCTTCCTGCCGCCCCGCCGCATCGGTACCGGCTGGAGCGGCATCCCTGCCATCCTCGGACCAGGCGACCTGAACGGTGACGCCCGGGCCGACCTGCTCGCCCGGTTCACCGACGGCACGCTGTGGCTCTACCCGGGCGACGGACGCGGCGGCTTCGGCCGCAGGAGCGTCGTGGGGCACGGTTGGGCCACGTCGACGATCGTCACCCCAGGCGACTGGAACGGCGATGGGAACAACGACCTGGTCGCGCGTCGGTCGGATGGAACCCTCTGGCTCTACCCGGGCAACGGGCGCGGCGGCTTCTCCGGGGTCGTCAAGATCGGCACGGGTTGGGGTTCCTTCGCGTCCATCTCCGGCTCCGGTGACGTGGACGACGACGGACGGGCCGACCTGCTCGCCTGGTCGGCGGCTGGGGGGATGATCCTCTACCCGGGCAACGGCCGCGGCGGCTTCCTCCGGCCTCTCCCGGTCGGCGGCGGCTGGACAGGCTACGACTTTCGAGGGTAGGTGGGCTCCTGGCGAAATGGGTCGCGTGCGATCGTCGTCGTAGATCGTGACGACGGTCCCTGCGAAGGAGTACTCGTGGCGAAGCCACCGATCCCAGCCAATCTGGTCGACATGCTGAAGAGGCCGAACCCGGCGGTCATGGGGACGGTCCGTGCCGACGGCACACCGGTCACGGTGGCTACGTGGTACCTGTGGGACGGCGGCCGCGTCCTGGTCAACATGGACGCCGGTCGGAAGCGTCTCGAGCACATCCGCGCCAACCCCCGGATCTCGCTGACCGTGTTGGACGGCGACGCCTGGTACCGGCACGTGAGCGTGCAGGGGAGCGCGACACTCGAGCCCGACGACGGTATGACCGACATCGACCGGATCGCACGGCACTACACCGGCAAGCCGTACGTCAATCGCCGGCGCGCGCGGATCAACGCGTGGCTGGACATCGACGCGTACCACGTCTGGGGCTTCCGCTCGCCTGCCGCGTGACGCCATCACACCGCCGTGTCAGTGGCCGCGGAAGGCTTCCTCCAGCCACCAGGATCCGCGCGGCGCGGCGACCTTGGCGTCGACGAGCATGGCCCGGTCGCGAGGGCCGTCCAGCCATCGGCGCACGGCGTCGAGATCGTCGGGAGTCCGCACGACCGCCGCCCCCAGGCCGTAGCCGGCACCGATGGCCGCGATGTCTGTGTCGGGGAAGGTGACGGTGTCCAGCGGCTGGCCATCGGTGAAGTGGTGCACCTCGGCGCCGTAGGCCGCGTCGTCGTAGACGACGATCAGCATCGGCAGGCGCAGGCGGCGCACGGTGTCGAACTCGGCCGCGGCCATCAGAGCGCCACCGTCGCCCAGGGCGGCGACGGGCAGTCGGGACGGCTGTGCCAGCGCAGCGCCGATCGCGGTGGCGAGCCCGAGGCCGATCGACTGGAAGGCCTGGGTGAAGCAGAAGCCGAACTCGTCGGGCACCGCCAGGAACATGCTCGGGTAGCCCATGAAGTTGCCGGAGTCGACCGCAACGACCCGCTCGGCAGGCAGCAGGTCGTCGAGTGCGATCGTCAGGGTCCGCGGGTCGATCGTTGCCTCGCCGCTCCAGTCCTCGTAGGGCACGTCCCTCCACCGGACCTCCCGAGCGATCCTCTCCCGTACCGCATCCTGGCGATACCCGGTGATCATGTCGACTTTGCCGCCGGAAACGGCCTGAGAGTCGACATGATCATGGGAGGGGGAGCGGCGGAGGAGTGCTTGCGCCGCGGCCGCTGCCGTCACCGCGCTGTCGCCGACGATGCCCAGGTGGATGGGCCGGTGCCTGCCCAGGGCATGGGGCTCGACGTCGACCTGTGCCACGCGTGCGTCCGGCCCGATCAGCCGGCCGTGTCGCATGGTCCACATGTTCAGGGCGCAGCCGAAGCCGACGATCACATCGGCGTCGGTCATGAGCGACGCGGCCAGCGGTGACGCGAACCCACCGGACACGTCGAGCGACCACGGGCTCCCGTTGAACAAGCCCTTGGCGACCGCGGAGGTGGCCACGAGAGCTCCAC
The DNA here is from genome assembly GCA_035656095.1 of Jiangellaceae bacterium. GTDB lineage: Bacteria > Actinomycetota > Actinomycetes > Jiangellales > Jiangellaceae > DASRTE01. The sequence continues at coordinate 3,978 of DASRTE010000085.1, read as the reverse complement.
AGGCGTCAGCCAGCCCGAGCAGCTCCGCGCGGGCGTGACGCGCACCTCTGCCTGCGACCAGAACCGGCCGGGCCGCACCCGCCAGCAGGGCGGCCAGCGCGTCGGCCTCGCCGGCCGTCGGCCCGAACGGTGCAGGTGACGGTGCCGCCTTGACGGGCGGGCCGGGTGCGGCCGCGTGCCCCTGTACCTCCAGCGGAAGGTTCACCACGACCGTCCGCCGTTCGTCACGCGCCAGATGGAACGCACGCACGGTCTCGGTCGCGACGTCGGAAGCCGAATCGAGCCGTACCGTCGACGCGCCGACTGCGGTCGCCATCGCCGCCTGGTCGACGGCGAAGTTCGACGTCGGCGCGTTCGCCTCGGCCGCCAGTACGAGCATCGAGGTCCGGCTCTTGGCCGCCTCGGTGATGCCGGTCATCGCGTTGGTCAACCCGCAGCCTTGGTGCAGCGTGAGCACCGACACCTCGCCGCTCATCCGAGCGTACGCATCGGCCATGGTCGCCGCACCGCCCTCGTGCCGGGCAGCGACGTAGCGGGCGCCCGCTGCGACGAGCGCGTTCGTCACGTCGAAGTTGCCGCTGCCGACGACGCCGAACGCCTGCCGAACCCCGAGCTCAGCCAACGTCCGTCCCACCGCCTCGGAGACGAGCACCGGAAAGATCAGCGCTCCACCAGGGCGAGCACCCGCGCCGGGCTACCGGATCCACCCACAATCGGCAACGGAGTAACCACCAGCACCGAACCGGTCGGCGGCAACAGTGCCAGGTTCTGCAGCTGCGTCAGCCCGTACTTGCCCGCGCCGAGCAGGAAGGTGTGGCACGGAAACGGAGGGTCGAACGAGTGAGCAGCGCCGGCGTCGGTACCGACGGTCTCGACGCCGAAGCCCATGACGGGCGCCTCGTCGGCCAGCCAGCGTGCGCACTGCACGCTCACACCGGGTGTGTGCGGGCCGGTCTCGTCCGCGTTGAGGAACTCGGCCTGGCTGTGGCTGCGGGCGTCCCAGCCCGTGCGCAGCAGCAGCCAGCCTCCCGTGGGCAGGGCGCCGTGCTGCGCCTCCCACGCGCGGACGTCGTCGATGTCGAGCAGGAAGTCCGGATCGGCTGCCGCCCGGTCCGCGACGTCGAGGACGGCGGCCGGCGCGACCAACCGGGAGGGTGCGATCTGTGACACGTCCTCGGACTTCTGGCCGGTGACCCAGTGGATGGGAGCGTCGAGGTGGGTGCCGGTGTGTTCGCCAGTGCTGATGTTGTTCCAGTACCACGCCGGGCCGCGGTCGTCGTACCGGCTGATCTCGTGCAGCTCGAACCTGTCGGTCTGGCCGAAGGGCTCGGGCAGGCCGATGACCGGCGTCTGCGACGAGAGCGGCGCGGTGAGGTCGACGACCTCGACCCGTCCGGTCATGACGGCGTCGACCAGGTCGGCGAGCAGGTGCATGGCAACTCCTCACGGTCTCCAGCGCTGGTGACGGGTCCGGCCAGCACCGGGATCGCGGATCAGTTCCAGGCGTGGCTTGGGACCGTCGGTGCGGGTGGTCTGCGGCTTTCGCCGGCCGGCCGCATACGGCAGCGGCCAGTCGGCGCCGTTGCCGGTGTACTCCTGATCGGCCGCCGCGTGCAAGGTCCACATCGGGTTGTAGAGATGCGTACGGCCCAGGGCGGCCAGGTCGGCGCGCCCGGCCAGGATGAGCGCGTTCACGTCCTCGGCGGAGGAGATCGCGCCGACCGCGATGACCGCGATGTCGACGGTGTTGGCGATCCGGTCAGCGTACGGCGTCTGGTAGCTGCGCCCGAACGCCGGCTGCTCCTCCTTGACGACCTGCCCGGTGGAGACGTCGATCGCGCTGGCACCGTGTGCGGCGAAGGCGGCGGCGATCGCGACGGCGTCATCGGCGTCGGTGCCGCCGGGATACCAGTCCGTGGCCGAGATCCGCACCGACATCGGCTTCGACGCCGGCCAGACCGCGCGGACGGCGTCGAAGACCTCGAGCGGGTAGCGCAGCCTGCCGGCGAGCGTCCCGCCGTACTCGTCGGTCCGGTGGTTGGTGAGCGGCGAGAGGAAGCTCGACAGCAGGTAGCCGTGCGCGCAGTGCAGTTCCAGGAGGTCGAACCCCGCGTCGGTCGCACGGCGGGCGCAGGCGACGAACTCGTCCCGGATCGTTCGCATGGCGGCGACGTCGAGTTCGTGCGGCACCTGGCCGGCCGGGGAGTAGGCCAGCGGCGACGGGCCGACCACAGGCCAATTGCCATCGGGCAAGGGCTCGTCCATGCCCTCCCACATCAGCTTGGTCGAGCCCTTCCGGCCGGAATGGCCGAGTTGGACACCGATCGCGGCCGTCGTCCGCGAGTGGACGAACTCGACGATGCGCCGCCACGCGTCCGCCTGCGCATCGGTGTACAGCCCGGTGCAGCCGGGCGTGATCCGGCCGGTCGGGGACACGCAGACCATCTCGGTCATGACCAGCCCAGCGCCGCCGAGCGCCTTGCCGCCGAGGTGGACGAGATGGAAATCGTTCGGATCGCCGTCGCGCGCCGAGTACATATCCATCGCGGAGACGATCACGCGGTTCTTCAGCGCCAGGTCGCGCAGCCGGAAGGGCTGGAACATCGGCGGTCGAACCACCGGAGGCGCCGGCGCAACACCGCGCGCGACCTCGTGGCGTGCGAACCACGCGTCGGCGGAGTCGACGAACTCGGGATCGCGCAGCCGCAGGTTGTCGTAGGTGACCCGCCGTGAGCGAGTCAGGATGTTGAAGGCGAACCGGATCGGGTCCTGGTGGGTGTACTGACCGAGGTTCTCGAACCACTCCAGGCTCGCCTGGGCGGCCCGCTGCGTCGAGACGACGACCGGCCGCCGCTCGGCCTCGTACGCAGCCAGCGCCGCCGGTACGCCGTCGTTCTCGTGCAAAGACGCGGCCAGGGCGAGCGCGTCCTCCATGGCCAGCTTGGTACCCGAGCCGATGGAGAAGTGCGCGGTGTGGGCGGCGTCGCCGAGCAGGACAACGTTCCGGTGCCGCCAGGTGGCGTTGCGGATCGTGGCGAACTGGAGCCACCGGGAGTTGTTCGCGTAGACCTCGTGGCCGCGCAGGACGTGCGCGAAGAGCTCGCGGATCTTCTTGACCGACTCGTCGTCGCTCTCGCCGGGCTGGAAGGCCCGACCCTCGGCGGCGTCGAACCCGGCTGCGCGCCAGACGTCGTCGTGCATCTCGACGATGAACGTGCTGCCCGTGGAGTCGTAGGGGTAGCCGTGGATCTGCATCACACCGAACGGGGTCTGCTCGACGTGGAAGGTGAACGCGTCGAACACCAGGTCGGTGCCGAGCCACATGTAGCGGCACCGCCGCCGGTCGAACTCGGGCCCGAACGTGTCGGCGTACCGTGCCCGCACGGCCGAGTTGGCGCCGTCGGCCGCGACGACCAGGTCGTGTTCGATGGCGATCCGGTCGACCTCGGGCGCCTCGGTCTGGAAGCGCAGGTCGACGCCGAGACCCGTGCAGCGGTCCTGGAGAATCTCCAGAAGCCGGCGCCGACTCATGGCGGCGAACCCGTGCCCGCCGCTGGTGACGACCTGTCCCCGGTAGTGGACGTCGATGTCGTCCCAACGGGCGAACTCGCGTTGCATGGCCGCGTGGATCTCGGGGTCGGCGTGCTCGATGCCGCCGAGGGTCTCGTCGGAGAAGACGACCCCGAAGCCGAAGGTGTCGTCGGCCGCGTTGCGCTCCCACACCGTGATCGCGCGCCGGGGGTCGAGGCGCTTGGCCAGGGCGGCGAAGTAGAGCCCACCCGGACCGCCGCCGACGACCGCGATGCGCATGGGACACCCCGATGTCATCCGAAGGGTCTGGCGCCTATGCTGGCTGCATTACGACAGTAACACGCGCGCTATTTCGTCTCCGACCATCGATGGTGGAGGTTCGTGCGGTATGAGCCCGTTCCGCGCATCGGCGCCGTTCACCGAGGAGTGGAAGCACTTCCGGTTCGA
>DASRTE010000084.1:0-1967 GCA_035656095.1 Jiangellaceae bacterium | reverse complement strand
GAGGAACACCCGGTCGGCACGCTTGCGCGCCTCGAACGCCATGCCGTCGGTGACCAGCTCGTCGTGCACCAGCGCCGCGGGCGTGTGCCGGCCGTAGCGGCTGACGAACCAGGACATGTAGCGGGGGATGGAGGCGAAGTCCGAGGACGGCAGGTTGTCGTGGGTGACGGCTATCGCCTCCTCGCCCGGCGGGTTGTACTGGAAGCCGAGTCCCTCGAGGACGCGGAAGGTCTTGTCGCTGATCTGCTCGAAGACGAAGCGCGCCGGCTTGCCGGGCTCGTTCAGCGGCGAGAACGGGCCGGTGGCGGTGAGCCACGACCATCGCCCGTGCTCCACGTGAAGCCTCCCGGTAGCTCGCACGGATCGTGTGGTGTCAGTGTTCATGTCCGCCTCCACGAGGGACGCCGAGCGCAGGCCGGGGGCCTCCTCGGCCGCCCCGGACGCCTTTCTGCTCTCACGCCGTCGGGGTGATGCTACTCCCCGCCGCATCCGACGAGGGCGAGGGCGGATGGTGGTGCCCGACGGCTTGGCCGTTGCAACATGGCCGGCAATGACTTTGCCGACCGACGTGCCTTACACCCGGGGAGCCCACCAGATCGCAGCTGGGGTCTGGGCCTATCTCCAGCCCGACGGTGGCTGGGGACTGTCGAACGCCGGGCTGGTCGCCGGCCACGACGGCGCCGGCTCGTTGCTGGTGGACACTCTGTTCGATCTCCACCTGACCGACCAGATGCTGTCTGCCCTCCGCGAGGCCACCCCCGCCGCTCACCGGATCACCACCGTCGTCAACACGCACGCCAACGGCGACCACTGCTACGGCAATGCCCTGGTCGCCGGCGCCGACATCGTCGCATCGGCGGCGTGTGCCGAGGAGATGGCCGCGTTGCCACCCGCCGCGCTTGCCGGGCTCATGCGGGCTGCGCCGGACATGGGCGAGGCCGGAGCGTTCCTGCTCGACATCTTCGGCGACTTCGACTTCGACGACATCGAGCTCGTGGCCCCCAATCGAACCTTCACGGGCGAGCTCGAGCTCTCGGTCGGCGATCGGGCGGTGCACCTCATCGAGGTGGGCCCCGCCCACACCGACGGCGACGTGATCGTCCACGTGCCGGATGCGGGCGTGGTGTTCACGGGGGACATCCTCTTCCACGGCGGCCACCCCATCGTCTGGGCCGGGCCCATCGCGAACTGGATCGCGGCGTGCGACCTGGTCCTCGCGCTCGAAGGGGTGACCACCGTCGTCCCCGGTCACGGCCCGGTGACCACGCCCGAGGCGGTCGCCCGCCTGAAGGGCTACTTCGAGCACCTCGCCACGCAGGTGCGCGCCCGTTGCGACGCCGGGATGAGCCCCCTCGAGGCGGCCGCGGACATCGACCTCGGCCCATACCGCGACCTGCGGGAACCGGAGCGGCTGGTCGCCAACGTCGCCGCGCTCTACGGGGAGATGGGCGCCGACGTCGCCACCGATGCCGCCACCATCGTCGGCCTGATGGCCGCCGCCCGCAGCCGGTCGCGAGCGCCCACTAGGCCTCCTCGAGGATGAGCAGTCCGTTGTGGGTGTTCGACGTGGGGACGTGTGTGGCCCGATACACCTCACGGACGGCCGGGCCCAGCGCGCCACGCATGACGAGCCACATCACGAGCTCGATGCCCTCCGAGCCCGCCTCGCGCAGGTACTCGACGTGGGAGATGCCGGCGATTGCCTCGGGGTCGGCCACCAGCCCGTCGAGGAAGCGGGTGTCGAAGTCGACGTTGATGAGGCCGGCCCGTTCACCCTGGAGCTGGTGCGACATGCCGCCCGTGCCGAACACCACCACCCGCTCGTTGCCCTCGTAGGCGTCGATCGCGCGGCGGATCGCCTGGCCGAGCCGGTAGCACCGGTGACCTGTCGGCGGTGGGTACTGGACGACGTTGACGCAGAGCGGGATGACCCGGCTGGGCCAGGCCTCCGGCTCGCCGAACATGAC
>DASRTE010000083.1:0-16331 GCA_035656095.1 Jiangellaceae bacterium | reverse complement strand
ATCTGTGCGGTCAGGGCATCGGGCGGGATCCGCTTGGACCTGGCCCGGTTGCGCGCCCGGCATTCGTCCGCGGGCGTGTCGAAGCCGACGGCTACGCACGGCAGACCGTGCTCGCGCGCGAGCGAGAGCCACTCGCGGCGGCGCTCCGCGTCGAGCCCGAGCGTGTCGACGACGGTCGTCAGATGGCGACCCACGCGGAGCCGGACGACCTGGTCGAGCAGGGCGAAGGCGTCGGCGCTCGCGCCAATGTCGTCCTCGCCGGATCCGACCAGGGCCCGCAGGCGGTCGCTGGACACGATCGCATCGGGCGGGAAATGCGCGGCCGCCCAGGTCGACTTTCCCGATGCGCCCGGGCCGACGAGCACCACCAGGCACGGCGATGGCAGGTTGACCGCTTCGGGCACGCGCCCAGTGTGGTCTACGAGAACGCGACCGATGTGCGGGCCGGGTAGGAATGGACCCATGAGACCTCGTGACGTCATCGTGGTCGGCGGTGGTGCGATGGGGTCCGCCGCTGCCTGGCAATTGTCCCGCCGTGGTGTCGAGGTGACCCTGCTGGAGCAGTACGAGCCGGGTCACACCCGCGGCGGCTCTCACGGCAGTTCCCGCATCGTCCGGCTCTCGTACGACGACCCGTTCTATGTCGATCTCGCCGCGACCGGCTACGACCGCTGGGCCGAGTTGGAAGACGACTGCGGCGAGCAGTTGCTCACCTGGACGGGTGTCGTCGACCACGGCGACCCGGCGACGGTCGGCGCGCTCGCCGCTGCAATGGAGAGCCGGAACCACGCGGTGGAGACGGTCGATCCGGCTGAGGCCGCCGAGCGCTGGCCGGGTCTCCGCTTCGACACCACTGCACTGTTCCATCCGCGCGGGGGGCGGGCACACGCCGACCGGACCGTGGCGGCACTTCAGCGCGTCGCCGCCGCCAGGGGCGCGCAGATCCGGCACGGCGTCGAGGTCGAGGCCCTCGTGCCCGGCCCGGACGCCGTCGAGATACGCACGCCCGGCGAGACGTTGCGGGCCCGCCACGTCGTGGTGGCGGCTGGGGCGTGGGCGGCGCAGTTGCTCGACGGCGTCGTCATGCTTCCGTCGTTGACCGTGACCCGCGAGCAGCCGGCGCACTTCCCGCCGTTCGACCCGGCTACGCCCTGGCCCAGCTTCATCCACCACATCGCCGGCGCCACGGCCCACGGCGCGGCGACGCCGCGGGGGGTGTACGGGCTGGCCGGCCAGGACGGGGTCAAGGTCGGCTTCCACGCTGTGGGCCCGGTCGTCGATCCACGGGCCGTGCCGGACAGTGTCGACGAACCACGGTTGAGGGAGCTCCAGGGGTACGTCACGCGCTGGGTGCCCGGCGTGGACGCGAGCCGGCCCGCGGCGGACGGGTGTCTGTACGACCTGACCGACACCGCCGACTTCGTGGTCGACCGCGTGGGTCCGCTGACGATCGCCGTCGGCTTCTCGGGCCACGGCTTCAAGTTCGTTCCCGAGATCGGCCGCCTGGTGGCGGATCTCGTTCTGGGAACAGGGATCCCGCCCACCCGGTTCGCCATCGGCCGCTAAGCGACCGCCGGACAGAGGTACTCAATGCAACGATCACGGTTTAGGCTGGCCGCAGCGCGATTCGCGTCACGGGGTCCGTTTCCTTCCCAGGAGGCGCCATGTACCCAGCGGCGTTCGACTACGTCGCCCCACGAACCGTTGACGAGACCCTGGCCATCCTGGCCGACCGGGGTGAGGACGTGAAGATCCTGGCCGGTGGCCAGAGCCTGATCCCGCTGATGAAGCTCCGCCTGGCCATGCCGAAGACACTGGTCGACATCAACCGCGTGCCCGGCCTGGACACCGTCCGGGTCGCCGACGGGCACCTGACCGTCGGCGCCCTGACCCGCCACAACGACATGGTGCACTCCGAGGTGGTCGCGGCGGAGAACCACACGATGGCCGCTGCGGCACCGTGGATCTCCGATCCGCTGGTGCGCAACCTCGGGACCGTCGGCGGCTCGCTGGCGCACTCGGATCCGCAGGGCGACTGGGGATCGGTGATGCTCGCGTGCGGGGCCGAGATGGTGGCCAGGACCACGCGGGGGCAGCGCACGATCCCGGTGGGCGAGTTCTTCGTCGACCTGTTCACCAGTGCCCTCGAACCCGACGAGCTGCTCACCGAGATCCACGTCCCGCGGTACCAGGGTCCGGCGGGCGGCACGTACCTCAAGCTCGAGCGAAAGGTCGGGGACTACGCGACGGTCGGTGTCGCCGTCCACCTACAACTCGATGCGGGCAGGCAACGCATCGAGCAGGCCGGCATCGCGCTCACCGCCGTCGGGCCCAAGAACATCAAGGCCGTCGACGCCGAGCAGGCGCTCGTCGGCCAGGCGCCGGGCGACGACCTGTTCGCCGAGGCCGCCGAGCTCGCGGCTGCAGCCGCTGAGCCCCGCACCGATGTCCGGGGATCCGCCGACTACAAGCGATCCGTCGTGAGCACGTTCGTGCGGCGTGGGCTGTCCCGTGCCGCGGAGCAGGCCGGCCGAGCGTGAGGAGCAGCCCAGTGAAGGTCACCGTCACGATCAACGGCACCGAGCGGGAGGCCGAGGTCGAGCCGCGGGTGCTGCTCGCCGACTTCGTCCGCACCACGCTCGGCCTCACCGGCACGCACATCGGCTGCGACACCACCAGCTGCGGGGTCTGCACGGTGCTTCTCGACGGCACACCGGTGAAATCGTGCACCGTCTTCGCCGTCCAGGCCGACGGGCGCAACATCACCACCGTGGAGGGCCTGCGGACGAACGGCGAGCTCAGCGCCGTGCAGCGGGCGTTCAAGGAGGAGCACGGCCTGCAGTGCGGGTTCTGCACGCCGGCGATGATGCTCGTCGCCACCGACCTGCTGGAAACCAACCCCGATCCCACCGAGGACGAGATCCGCTGGGCCATCTCGGGCAACCTGTGCCGCTGCACGGGCTACGTGAACATCGTCAAGGCGATCCAGGCGGCTGCGCGCACGTCGCAGCCGGTCGGCGCGGGCGAGTGATGGGAGCGCGACGATGACCACCGAAACCACTCACCAGACGACGACACCTGCCGAGATCGGTGGCGTCGGCCACTCGGTGCGGCGCGTTGAGGACGACCGTCTCATCCAGGGCGACGGCCACTATGTCGACGACATCGTGCTGCCGGGGATGCTGCACCTGGCCATGCTGCGAAGCCCGATCCCGCACGGGCGGATCGTGTCGATCGACACGTCCGCCGCGGAGGCCGTACCCGGGGTCGTAGCCGTCCTCACCGGTGCCGCCCTGGACGGCTATGGGCTGGCTTGGATGCCCACGCTGTCCGGTGACACCCAGGCGGTGCTCGCCACCGACAAGGTCCGCTTCCAGGGCCAGGAGGTCGCCGCGGTCGTCGCCGAAAGCCCGTACATCGCCTACGACGCGCTCGACCTCATCGACGTCGAGTACGACGCCCTGCCTCCCGTGCTCTCGCCCCAGCAGGCGCTGGCCGACGGTGCGCCCCTGATCCGCGACGACAAGGAGGGCCAGACCGACAACCGCTGCTACAGCTGGGAGGCCGGCGACAAGGAAGCCACCGACAGAGCGTTCGAGTCGGCCGACGTCGTCGTCACCCTCGACACCCACTACCCGCGCTCGCACCCGGCCCCGCTGGAGACCTGCGCGTGCGTCGCCGACGTCAACCCGGCGACCAAGCACGTCACGATCTACATGACATCGCAGGCACCGCACGCCCACCGGACGCTGTTCGCCATGGTGGCCGGCCTGCCCGAGCAGAACATCAGGATCGTCTCACCCGACATCGGCGGCGGCTTCGGCAACAAGGTGCCGATCTACCCCGGCTACGTGGTCGCCACCGCGGCCTCGCTGGTGATCGGCCGGCCGGTCAAGTGGGTCGAGACACGCACCGAGAACCTCATCTCCACCGGCTTCGCCCGCGACTACCACATGCACGGCGAGCTGGCGCTGAAGAACGACGGCAAGATCCTCGCCCTGCGCGTCAACATGCTCTCCGACAACGGTGCGTTCTTCGCCGATGCGCAGCCGACCAGGTTCAAGGCCGGGTTGTTCCACATCGTGACCGGCTCCTACGACTACCCGGCTGCCCACGTCGTGACACACGGCACCTACACGAACAAGGCACCCGGCGGAGTGGCCTACCGGTGCTCGTTCCGCGTGACCGAGGCGTCCTACCTGATCGAGCGGCTGGTGCAGAACGCCGCCTACGAGCTGGGCATCGACCCGGCCGAGATCCGGATGCGCAACTTCATCAAGCCCGAGCAGTTCCCGTACGAGTCTCCCACCGGGTTCGTCTACGACTCCGGCGACTACCCGAGGGCGCTGCGGAAGGCGCTCGACATGGTGGCGTACGACGAGCTGCGCGCCGAGCAGGCGGCCGGCCGGGCCGAGGGCAAGCTGCTCGGCATCGGCATCGCGAGCTTCACCGAGGTGGTGGGCGCGGGCAAGGGCAGCGAGTACGACATTGCCGGGTTGCGGATGTTCGACTCGGCGGAGCTCCGGGTCCACCCGACCGGCAAGGCCATCCTCAAGCTGGGCGTCCGCAGCCAGGGCCAGGGGCACGAGACGACGTTCGCGCAGATCGTCGCCAACGAGCTCGGCATCCCCTCCACCGACATCAAGGTGATGGAGGGCGATACCGACAACACCCCGTACGGCCTGGGAACCTACGCCTCGCGCAGCACCCCGGTCGGCGGTGCCGCGACCGCTGTCATCGCTCGCAAGCTGCGCGAGAAGGCCACCAAGATCGCGGCGCACCTCCTGGAGGCGTCCGAGGACGACATGGAGTGGAAGGCGGGCACCTTCTCCGTCAAGGGATCTCCCGGCCAGTCGGTGACGATCCAGGACGTTGCCCTGGCGGCCTACACCAACCTGCCCGAGGGCATGGAGGCCGGCCTCGAGGGGGTGCACTACTACGACCCGCCCAACATGACCTATCCGTTCGGCAGCTACGTGGTCGTGGTCGACGTCGACCACGACACCGGTCAATGGACCGTGCGCCGGATGGTCGCCGTCGACGACTGCGGGGTCAGGATCAACCCGATGATCGTGGACGGGCAGATCCACGGCGGGCTCGCCGAGGGGTATGCGATGTCCTCGATGCAGTTCATCACCTTCGACGAGGACGGCAACTGCATCGGGTCCAACTTCATGGACTACCTGGTCCCGACGGCGTGGGAGACACCGCGCTTCGAGCTCGGCGCGACCGTCACGCCTTCACCGCACCACCCGATCGGTGCCAAGGGTGTCGGCGAGTCGGCGACCGTGGGATCTCCTGCGGCGTTCGTGAACGCGGTGATCGACGCGCTCGCGCACCTCGGCGTGCGCAACATCGACATGCCGGTGCTCCCGGGCCGCGTGTGGTCGGCGATCAGGGATGCGGAGGCGGCCCAGGGGTGAGCGACCCACAACTCGCCGAGGCCGCAGCGCTCGAACGCCGCGGCGAGCCGTTCGTGCTGGCCACGGTCGTGTGGCGGCGAGCGCCGTCGTCGGGGCACGTCGGGTCGAAGGCGCTGGTCATGCCGGACGGGTCGATGCGGGGCTGGCTCGGGGGCGCGTGCGCCCAGCCGGCCGTGCGCAGCGAGGCGTTGTCCGCGCTGGCCGACGGCCGGTCGCGGCTGCTGTTGCTCGGTATCCCCCCGGAGGCCGCGGCGGCGCTGGGTGAAGGTGCCGTCGTCGTGCCGATGGCCTGTGGGAGTGAGGGGTCGCTCGCCGTGTATCTCGAACCCGTGGTGCCGGCGCCGCTGGTCGTGGCCGTCGGGGTCTCGCCCGCCGTCGAGACCCTGGCGGCGTTGGTGCGGGATCTTGGCTGGCGCGCGGCCGTCGCCGAGACGCCCGAGGACATCGCCGCGCATCCGGTCGACGCCGGCACGGCGATCGTCGTCGCGACCCAGGGCCACGACGACGAGGCGGCGCTGCAGGCGGCACTCGTGACCGGTGCCGGCTACGTCGGGCTGGTCGCGTCGCGCAAGCGCGCCGAGACGACGGTGGGGTACCTGCGCGACCGGGGGGTGGCCGTGGCCGAACTGTCCCGCGTTCATGCACCCGCCGGCCTCGACCTGGGGTCCACCGACCACCGCGAAATCGCGGTCGCGGTGCTGGCGGACCTGGTGGCGAGGCGCGCGGCCGGGGAGTTGCGAGTGCCCATCAGCGCGTCGGAGCCACCGCCGGAACAGGCCGTCGACCCGGTCTGCGGCATGACCGTCGACGTCGCCGGTGCCCGCTGGACCACCGAGCGCGATGGGCAGACGTGGTATTTCTGCAGCCCTGGGTGCCTCGAGGCGTTCCTGGCAGAGCAGGCCGCCCGACCACCCGGGTAGGTCTCACGCCACGGCGTCGCCGATCAGAGCGACGACGTCGGCCGCGCACCCCCACGACAGCGTCACCCCCGCCCCGCCGTGCCCGTAGCAGTGCACGAGCGGTGTCCCGTCCCCGTGTTCCTCCCGCTCGAGTCGCACGGCCGGCCGGCCGGGTCGCAGACCGACCCGGTGACCGAGCACCCGGGCGCCCGTGAGGCGAGGTTCGAGAGCTGTACATCGGCGCAGGATCGCCGATGCCGTTCCCGGGTCCGGCTCAAGGTCGGTCGCGCCCACCTCGGCGGTGCCGCCCAGGACGCAGTCGCTCGTACGCGGCACGATGTAGGTGACATCGTCGCCGTACTCGTCCAGGACCACCTGGTCGAGACCGGGATTCTCGACCAGGACGACCTGACCGCGGATCGGCGCCACGGTCGCGTCGTCCGCCAGTTCCCGGGCCCCGAGCCCGGCACAGTTGACGACGGCCTCGGCCGTCCGCTCGAGCCCGCCGAGCGATCCGACGGTGCGTTGCTCCATGACCCCACCGGCCGACGCGAACCGTCGCCACAGCGCGGCGAGGTAGACCGGCATCTCGACCACCGGCGTCGTGAACACCAACCCGTCGCGATAGCCCTCCGGCAGCTCGGCCGGCCGGCACCGGCGCAAGTCCGTGACGGCCGCACGCCACCACGGGTCGGGCGCCGAACCGCGGAACACCTCCTTGGCCACGCCCATGCGGACGCCGGTCGCGGGTGTGGCGGCCATCTGCTCGAAGACCGCGAAGGTGTTCCGGCCCCACCGCAGGACGTCCGCCTCCGGATACGCGCGGTAGGGGTACCAGATCGCCGCCGCGACGCCCGAGGTGGTATCCGGTGGCAGATCCCTCGCCACGACGCGCACGGTGAGGCCGGCCTCCTGCAGCCGGATCGCCGCGGACAGCCCGATCACGCCCGCCCCGACCACGACCACGTTCATGCGTTCGCCTCCGCTCGCCGACCGCCCGGCCGGTGCCGCTATTGCACCTCCGACTGCCATCATGTGGCGGCCCCGCAACGCCTGCCACCGGGCGAGACGTGCCCTTCCCGCCACAAGTCGCGGGGGTGGCAGGCGGGAGCCACCCAGGTCACCCAGTCAGTACGAACTGCCGCCGTCGACGTAGATCGTCTGCCCGTGACGTAGCAGGCGTCCGGTCCCACCAGGAATGCGATGACGCCGGCGTCGCCCGGCTGAACAGGAAAGGCTCCGCGCAGGTGAACGGCGATGACGGCGTCCCAGACCTCGTCGCTCATCCTGAACAGCAGGTTGTCGCGGGTGATACCGACGTTGTTGACCAGGATGTGGAGCCCGCCGAGGTCGGCGAAGGCTCGTTCGACGGCCGCCTCCACCTGATCGGACGCCGCGACGTCGCAGCCGATGCCGATCGCGGTACGGCCCTCGTCGCGGATCCGAGGGACCGTTTCCGCCGTGTCGTCCTCGTGGAGGTCGACGACGGCGACCGATGCGCCGTCGGTAGCCAGGCGGTGTGCCGTGGCGGCACCGATCCCCCGCCCGGCCCCGGTGACGAGGGCGACCTGTCCGCTCAGGTCGCCCGCGCGCGTACCCTCGGGCTCGCTCTCGCGAGCACCTTGGGCCGGATGGAACCACGGGCGGCCAGGCAGCGTCCAAGGCGCATGAAGACGACAGCGGCGAGATCGACCGTGCTGGTCGCCGGCCTTGCCGGGTCGGCCCTGGTTCTGAGCGCGTGCACCGGCGGTGGCACGGGTGGGGTGCAGCCGCCGGTCGGCCAGGCGGCCGCGGCCCTTCGCCTGGTGTCGTTCGACTCCTGCGACGATGCGCTGGCCGAGCTCAGGAGTGCCGTCGCCGAGTACGTGACGCCGTATGGTCTGGGTGGCGGCAACATCACCTTCGACGGCTCCGTACCGGAGGCGGCCGTAGCAGGTGAGCGGGACGCCCTTTCGACCGGCGCCGCCGACGACAGCGCCGGGGTCACCGCGCCCCAGGAGTACTCGACGACCAATACCCATGAGGCGGGCGTCGACGAGCCCGACCTGGTCAAGACCGACGGACAGCGCATCGTCACGGTGACCGGAAACACGCTGCGCGTGGTCGACACGGAGAGCAGGACCTTGTCCGGTGAGCTCGAGCTCTCCGACGACGGTGACGACGTCTGGTTCTCCGAGCAGATGCTGCTCGCGGGCGACCGCGCGCTGGTCATCGGATACGGCATGGTCGACATCGCCAGATCCGGCCGCGAACCTGCGATTGCCGACCTCGATCTGAGATATGCCCCCGAGGGCAGCCGGCTCATCCTGGTCGACCTGTCCGGCGATCCCGAGGTGGTCGGCACCATGGACCTCGACGGCGCCTATGTCGATGCGCGCCAGGTCGGCTCGACCGCGCGACTGGTCGTCCGCTCCGGCCCCCGAATCGACTGGAGCTACCCGGAGTGGTCTCCCGGCGAATCCGAGGCTCGAGATGGGCTGCCGACGCCCGAGGCCGAGTCACTCGCCGCAAACCGTGAGCTGGTGGAGCGGTCGACGATCGAGGACTGGCTGCCCCGGTTCGTCGCCACGGATGCGGACGGCGCCAGCGCCGACGGGCCGCTCGTCGACTGCGAAGACGTCAGCCACCCACGCGAGTACTCCGGCACCTCGATGCTCACAGTCGTCACCCTCGATCTGGCCGGTGAGATGCGGCCGCAGGGATCAGTCACCGTCGTCGCCGACGGTCGGACGGTCTATGGCACCGCGGAGAGCCTCTACATCGCCGACGACCACAGCGGATTTCCGATGCCATTCGACACGACGGCATTGCGTCCGTTCCCCGTCGGAGACCCGGCCACCGAGATCCACAAGTTCGACGTCTCCGAGCCCGGATCACCGCGGTACGTCGCGTCCGGTCGGGTCGACGGCTGGCTGCTGAACCAGTACTCGCTCTCGGAGCACGACGGCCACCTGCGGGTCGCGACGACCATGGATCAGCGGACCGACGCGGTTCCACCCGACAACGGCGGCGCAGCCCGGTCGGAGAGCGGGGTCAGCGTCCTGGCCGAGCGTGGTGACCGTCTGGTCGAGGTCGGCCGCGTGGGTGGACTCGGCAAGGGGGAGCGGATCTTCGCAGTCCGCTTCCTGGGGCCGGTCGGATATGTCGTCACGTTCCGTCAGGTCGACCCGCTCTACACGCTCGACCTGGGCGACCCCGCGTCGCCTCGGGTCGTCGGCGAGCTGAAGATCCCCGGCTACTCCGCCTATATGCACCCGGTCGGCGACGACCGGCTGCTCGGTGTCGGTCAGAATGCCGACGAACAGGGGATGACGCTGGGTGCGCAGGTGTCGCTGTTCGACGTAGGCGATGCGGCCGACCCGACCCGCCTGGACACCTACACCATTCCCGGCGGATGGTCGGACGCCGAGCACGACCCGCATGCCTTCTTGTACTGGCCGGAGGACGGGCTCGTCGTGATCCCGGTGTGGGCACAGCCGGCGTTCGGCGAGCCGGGTGCGGTCCCCGACTCAGGCCTGATCGCCGGCGGCGCGCTAGTGCTCAGGCTGGAGGGTGACCACTTGACCGAACTCGGCACGCTGTCTCACCTGCGGCCCCATGCCCGGATCGACTACGAGTACGATCCGTCGATCCGGCGGTCCCTCGTCGTGGGCGAGACGTTGTGGACCGTGTCGTCGGCCGGTGCCCTCGCCAGCGACGTCGGCGACCTCGACGAGCAGGCCTGGGTCTCGTTCAGCCGATGACGTCGCGCACCGGCGGGGAGCCGGCGGCCGGTCAGATCAGGGCTGTGAGCACGACGATGCGCCGAACCAGGGTCGGCGCATCGCCCAGCGCATGAAGCGCACGGCTGACGACCGCATCACGCTCGGCGGTTCCCAGGGTGGCGACGAACGGCGCGTTGTGCGCCATTCCCATCCGCCACGCCACCAGGTCCGTCGCGTCGAGGTCGGGGAAGGAGATGTCGATCTCGGTCACCTCGGCGTCGAGCCCCGCGTCGAGCGCGGCGCGGGCCATGCCCTCGGAGGTCGCCAGAGCAGCCGCCGGACCGGCCTGGATGAGGTCGTACCAATCCGGGATCGCGTGTCCCGCGACGGTCAGCGAGGCCTGGACGGCCGGCTTGACCGGGTGGTCGGGATCGATGCCGTAACTGGACACGAGCACCACACCACCCGACGCAGTGACCCGGCGCATCTCGCGTATGCCGGCGGACGGTGGGTCGATGTGGTTGAGGCAGAACGCCGCGGCGACCGCGGCGAAGGACCGGTCGTGGAAGGGCAGCAGTCGCGCGTCTCCGACCACGCCGGGAGCCGGGCCCGAGGCGATCATTCCCACGGCCGCGTCGAGGGCGACGACGCGCGCGCCCCGTGCCTGCATGGCTCGCGTGGCCGCTCCAGTACCGGACCCGACGTCCAACGCCAGCCGGCCGGCGAGCGGGACCGGGCTGTGATCGACCAGCGCCTCGGCCATTCGGCCGTAGATCCGCATGGGGCCGGCCGCCCATGCGTGGGCGCTGGCTGTGTACGCGGCGCCGATCTGCGCCCTTACAGACATGCGGCTCCTTCCGGCACGCGGTCGCACCACCACCCGAGCTCGGCGTCATCGCCCAGCGCCTTCTCCCACCCGAAGACCACGAGGCTGCCCAGCAGGCAGATCGCGACCTGGCGGTCGTACCACCCGTGGGTCGCCACTCCGTGCCGCTCGAGTGAAGCCCGGAAGGCGGAGATCGCGTCCTCCTTGGAGTGCGGGAGACGGTTCCGGTTGATCGACAGGTACCAGGCGAGCTCGTATGCGGGCGGCGCCTCGCCCGGGTACGTCCAGTCGATGAGTATCGTCCGGCCGTCCCGGGCCGTGCCCACATTGCCGAGCTTCCAGTCGCCGTGGACGAAGGTGGTCGGCGTGGTTTCTGCTGCGTCGACCAGCGGGGTGGGATCGCGACGAAGGTCGTCGACGACGGCCGTGACGGCGGCGGGCGCCCGCTCGGCGAACCGCGTCCACCCGTGCGCGGCCAGGCGTGGCACCGGGTCGGGCCAGCCACGCTCGGCTTCGACTTCCAGACAGGCCGGGTTGAACCAGGTCCAGCGGCTGGACAGCGGCATCAGGCCTACGTCGTCGTGCCAGCCCAGCATGCGCGCGGACATGCCGGCGAGGTCGTCGAAGTAGGTCAGATGCCGCTCCACCGGCAGCACGTCGTCACCGGCGGGCACGAGTTCGCCGGACATGTCACGCATGAGCACCGCGCCGCCCCACCCATTGCGGCCCAGCCCCGCCGCGACGCCGACCACGCCGTGGTCGATGCGGTCCGGGTAGACGTCCATCAGGCCGGCGGCCCACACCTGCACCGGGTGGCAGCCGACGTCACCGCCGAAGCGCATCGTCCAGTCGCGGTCGACGTGGACGTGCTTGAGGACGTGGGGGTGCCCGTCGATCACGACCCGCTCGAAGGCCGATCCGGACTTCGAGTCACCGTGCCGGAACGGCTCCCGGCGTCCCGCCCCGGCGAGCAGCTCGTCCAGGGATGACGCAACAGGCCGCGGCGTGAGCGTCGGCGGGGCCATGCCGCCATCATGTCTGGTCCGGGTGCACCCGTCCCGCGGTATCGGGACGGACGGGCGCTCCCCCGTTGATCACGTTCACCATGCTCACGGATGGTTCACCAGGCGCAGGAGCCTGGTGAACCGTCCGCCACGGTGGTGAACGTGATCAACGGGGACCGGAGATCGGTAGCCTGTTGCGGAGCGGCTGGCTATGGCAGGCTGACATTACGTACGGTTGTCAGGACAAACCGGGGGGAGCGATGAAGGGCATCGCGGGGGCTCCGGTCAGCTTCGGCGTGTTCGAGCTCACCTCGGACGGACCACTGGCGGATCCGGACGACGTCCTGGCCGCCCTGCACGACGCCGGCTACGACGGGGTCGACCTCGGGCCCGTGGGATGGATGGGCGAGGGCGAAGCGCTGCGTCGACGGCTACGGCGACATGATCTGGCGCTGGCCGGAGGTTGGGTCGACCTGCCCTTCCCCGACGACGATGCCTTCGCCGCGGCGCTCCCTGCGCTCGACACCGCCCTCGAGGTGTTCGTCGACGCGGCGGTCGTCGACCCGGCCCGCCCACCGTTGCCGACGCTCGCCGACTCCGGGTCCGACACCCGGCGCGCGCACCCCGGCGGCGGAGACGGTCTGGGCCTGGATGCCGAGGGTTGGGACCGCTTCGTCCGCAATCTCGACACCGCCGCAGCCCGCGTTCGCGCCGCCGGGCTCGAGCCGACCTTCCACCACCACGTGTGCACCTACGTCGAGACTCCTGCCGAGATCGACGCCCTTCTCGGCCGTTCCGACGTCGACCTGACCCTCGACACCGGGCACCTGGTGCTCGGCGGTGGAGACCCCGTTGCCGGGCTCGAGCGATGGGTGTCACGGGTCAACCACGTCCACGTCAAGGACGTGCGCCGGTCGGTGCTCGACCAGATCGTCCACGACGGCGCCGGCAGTCGGGCCGTCTGGGAGCGTCGCGCCTTCGTACCTCTCGGTCAGGGCGACGTCGACGTCGACGGCTTCATGTCCGCCCTGATCACCTCCGGGTACAGCGGCTGGCTGGTCGTCGAGCAGGACGTCATCCCGACGCCGGAAGACCCACCGGGCAGCGCCGCCGCCGATCAGCGGGCCAACCGTGCGGTCCTGCGGACCTGGTTGCCGTGACCGACCGCGCGCGTGTCGCGGTGGCCGGGCTCGGCGCGGTGGCGCAGGCCGTGCACCTGCCGTTGTTGGCCCGGCGCTGGGACCTGTTCGAGATCGCCGCCGTGTGCGATCTCTCGCACTCGCTGCGCGACGAACTGGGCGACCAGTACGGCGTCCCCGTGGCCCACCGCTACCCCACGATCGACGAGATGGTCACGGCGGCCGACGTGGACGGCGTCCTGCTGCTCACGTCCGGTTCGCACGGCGCGGATGCCGTCCACGCCGTCCGTAACGACGTCGCGGTGTTCTGCGAGAAGCCGCTCGCGTACACGGTGTCCGAGGCCGACCAACTCGCCGAGGCCGAGGGCGAACGCGGCCGGCCGTCGGTGCTGCTGGCCTACATGAAGGAGTACGACGACGCCGTGGCCCGGCTGCGCGAGCGGTTGGTCGACGTGAGAGACGTGCGCGCCGTCGAGGTGCGCGTCCTGCATCCGTCGCCGGCCTCCCAGCTCGCCTTCGCGAACCTGCGGCCCGTGCCGGCCGATGTGCCGACGCCGGTCGCCGAGGGTGTCCACAGCACCGAGGACGAGGTTCTCGACGCCGTGCTGGGGCCGGCGGCGCCGTCGCGGATCCGGCTGCTGTACTCGTTCGTCGTGCTGGGCAGCCTCGTTCACGACACGTCGCTGCTGCGCGACCTGTTCGGCGGCCTCGCCGAGATCGACCACGCCCGGGCCTGGCCCGACGACGTCTTCCCGCCGTCGGTCGAAGTCGGCGGCACCCTGCGGGGAGGTGCGCGGGCCAGGCTCGCCTGGCACTATCTCGCTGACTACCCGGCGTACCGCGAGACCGTTTCCGTCCACCACGCCACCGGATCGATGCAGGTCACCTTCGGCACCCCGTACCTGCTCAACGCGCCCACGGAGTTGACCGTCGTCGACACGGCATCTGGTGGGGAGCTGCGCACGACCTACCGCTCTCGGGGGGAGTCCTTCGAGAACGAGCTCGTGGCATTCCACCGGATGGTGACCGACGGGACCCCTCCGCGGGCCGGCGTGGCCGAGGGGCGCGCAGACATCGTGACGAGCCAGCGGATCATCCGCCTGCTGGCGGACCACGAGGGGGTCAAGCTGGAAGGCGAGGCTGCCGAGGCGTGAGCGGCGAGTTCGGCTGCGTGGTCCTTGTCCCGCACACGCACTGGGATCGCGAGTGCTCCGGCGGCGCGACGAGCAGGTCGAACGCGGCCGAGTCCTGCACAGCGGCTACGCAGGCGAACGGATGTTTGCCATCGGTTCTGGGGTCATCTCGCGGCGCTGAGGACTCATTGAGGACCGGGGGCGCCCCGCTCCCAGTCACGCAGCAGTTCGGGCTCATGACACTTCGCACGCGATCGGCTCGTCTCGAGAGCTCGAGCGCAGAAACGACGCCCGGGAGGTCAGCCCTGCAGTGCGCTGATACCCGCGAGGATGAAGGTCACGGCGAGGACGACAACTGCCGCCAGGAGGATGACGGGCACTACTGCCTTGATGATCGGTGTCCGGGGGAGGCCGCGGCCTTGGGGGACCGACCGCCACGGCGGGTCGTACGACCGACCGACATCGGGCAGCTGCCGTTTGCGTCGTGAACTCACGAAGCGGACGGTAGGTGAGTTTGCGTACCAGGCGAGATGCGGGACCGCGGTGGTCCCGCATCTTCGCGGCATCCATCAGTTCGGGCCGAGCGAGGACGGCGCCGGAGGCGCTGCCCGCAGCCGGCCCATGCGCCGGCGGAGCCGGCGCCTTGACGGAATGGAGAAAGTTCCCACCGATGCGTCGCCAGCGTCAACCGCATCACGGACTCCGCCCCTCGATGCGCCAGCGGATCAAGCGACAGATCGGGCAATCAGTGCGCCGCTGTTGCTGTCGTTGCGTCGGGTGGGCGACGCAACGACAGCGCGCCGCCTCCTCGACTGACGCGCTAACGCAGGGTGGCGAACGTGGTGCGTAGTTCCTCGGAGAAGAGTTGCGGTTCTTCCCAGGCGGGGAAGTGGCCGCCCCTGTCGACCTCGTTGAAGTAGGCGAGGCCGGGGTAGACCGTCTCAACCCAGCTCCGCGGGGCAGCCCAGATCTCGCCGGGGAACGTGGTGAAGCCGACCGGCACGGTGACCGCCGGAGGAGCCTGGCCGCTCGCAAGCGCTGCGGCCAGCGCTCGTCCGTCCTCCCAGTACGACCGGGCCGCCGACGCTGCGGTGCCGGTCAGCCAGTACAGGGTGATGTTGTCGACGATGTGGTCCCGGGTGAGATTGCCCACGGGCTCGCCGTCGACGAAGGCGCGGGAGATCTTGTAGTAGCTGTCGGTGTCGTGGTCGAGCAGCCAGGCCGCCAGCGCGACGGGGGAATCCAGCAGGGCGTAGCCGATCGTCTGCGGCCTCGTTGCCATCTCGAGGAAGTAACCGAAGCCGTCCTGCCTGAACGTCGCGGCCGCCTCGGCCGCGGCGCGTTCCTGTTCGGATTCCTTGGGCAGTTGATCGCCGATTGCGAGCACCGCCGTGAGCAGGTTCAGGTGGTAGCCGACCAAACCCTCGACCGCCTGGCGGCCCATCAAGTCCGTGACGAGGGCACCCACGTCGCCGCCCTGGGCGACATAGCGGTTGTAGCCGAGGCGGCGCATCAGCTCCGCCCACGCGCGTGCGGTGCGGGCGGACTCCCAGCCGAGCTCGGTCGGCTCGCCCGAGAAGCCGTAGCCAGGCAAGGACGGCAGCACCAGGTGGAACGCATCCTCGGGGGTGCCGCCGTGAGCGGTCGGGTCGGTGAGCGGGCCGATGGTGTCGAGGAGTTCGATGACCGAGCCGGGCCAGCCGTGGGTCATGATCAGCGGCAACGCGTGCTCGTGGGGCGACCTGACGTGGAGGAAGTGGATCTCGACCCCGTCGATGGTGGTGGTGAACTGCGGCAGGGCGTTCAGTCTGGCCTCGGCCCTGCGCCAGTCGTAGTCGCTGGTCCAGTAGCGGGCGAGCGCCTGGATCGTGGCCGACTGCACGCCCTGGGACCGATCGTTCACCAACTCCTTGCTAGGCCAGCGCGTCGCGGCGATGCGCCGCCGAAGGTCCTCCAGGGCCTCCTCCGGAATGTCGACCTGGAAGGGGCGGATCTCGTTGGTGGTCTCGACGGTGCTGCTCATGGCGACCTCCTTGCTAGCGCAGTGAGCGGAACGCTGCGCGGAGCTCCTCGGTGAAGAGCTGCGGCTGGTCCCAGGCGGCGAAGTGGCCGCCCTTGTCGACCTGGTGGTAGTAGATGAGGTTGGGGTAGGCCTGTTCGGCCCAGCTGCGCGGGGCTTGATACTGCTCGCTGGGAAAGACGG
>DASRTE010000082.1:0-1963 GCA_035656095.1 Jiangellaceae bacterium | reverse complement strand
CCGGATTGACCACGGATTCGGCCGCACCGCTCGTAGAGCGAAGCCAGGTCGCTGTAGAGGTAGCCGGGATACGCCCTGCGTGCAGGGATCTCGCCGCGCGCCGAGGACACCTCACGCAGCGCCTCGGCGTAGCTGGTCATGTCGGCCATCACGACCAGCACGTGCCGGCCGAGCGTGAACGCCAGGTGCTCGGCCACGGTGAGTGCGATGCGGGGGGTCAATACCCGCTCGATCACCGGATCGTCGGCCGTGTTGAGCAACAGCACGAGCTCACCTGAGGCGGACCGCTCGTCCAAGCCGCCACGGACCATCGCCGCGTCCGCACGGGTCAGCCCCATCGCTGCAAAGACCACCGAAAACGGTTCACCGCGCACGGTGGCCTGGGCAGCAATCTGGGTCGCGAGCTCCAGGTGCGGGAGCCCCGCCACCGAGAAGACGGGCAACTTCTGACCCCGGACGAGCGTGTTGAGTCCGTCGATCGCGGATACCCCGGTAAAGACCGGCTCGGCGGGCGGCTCACGCATGGTCGGGTTGAGGGGCGCGCCGCTAACGGCCGTGCTGGCTGACGCGAGGATTGGTGGGCCGCCGTCGATAGGCTCCCCACGCCCGTTGCACACCCGACCCAGCCAGGCATCGCCGACGGGTATGTGCAGTGTCTCCCCGGCGAAGGCGACCCGCGCTGCGCCTGGGTCGATCCCGTCGGTGCCCTCGAGTACCTGGACGACGGCGAGATCGCGATCAACCTCGAGCACCAGGCCGTGTCGCTCCTCGCCGGAACCGAGTCGGACCTGCGCGAACTCGTCCCAGCCCACTCCGTCGACCGAACGTATGACGAGGAGCGGACCACGCAGCTCGCGCACGTCGGTGAACTCGGTGCGGCCCCAGGCAGTGGTCACGGCAGCTCCGCGGTCGAAGCAAGCCCGTTGGGATCGGCGAGTTGATCGAGCAGGTCGAGCACGGCGTCCCGTCGCGTGCGCACGCCGTCGACGTCCCCCGGACCCGTCTCGTCCCGAGCCCGGATGAGCGGGCCGAAGTCGACCTCCTCGAGGGTTGCGGCAAGCACACCGTGCTCGACGAGGGCCAGGCAGCGGTCGACCACGGCCAGGACCGCATCGATGAGTGCGCCGCCTTTGGCTGCCGTGCACGAAGCGTCGGAGGGGCTGAGCGCGCTTTGCTGGAGCACTCCCTCGCGCAGCAGCCGGCCGGCGAGCAGCACGATGCGCTCTGCAGCGGGCAGCGACCCGACGCCGACGAGTTCGGCCAGCGCAGTCAGCCGGTCGGCGTCGGCCAGCAGCGCTGTGACCCGCCCGCGCCGCCGCGCCCAGGCCGCGTCGCCCTCCTGCGCGTACCACGCTGCAAGGGAGTCGGCGTCGCGGGAAAACGACCCGGTCCAGGACACGGCCGGGTAGTGCCGGGCGTAAGCCAGCTCCCGGTCAAGGGTCCAGAGGCAGCGCACGAACCGCTCGGTGTTGGCGGTGACCGGCTCGGTGAGGTCGCCGCCCGGCGGTGAGACCGCGCCGATGACGGTTACCGAGCCGGTGCGGCCGCCGAGTGTGCGGACGCGTCCGGCCCGTTCGTAGAACGCGGCCAGCGCCGATGCGAGATCCGCGGGATAACCCTCTTCGGCCGGCAGCGCGCCGGTGCGCGATGCGAACTCGCGCAGCGCCTCGGCCCAGCGGGACGTCGAGTCGGCGATGACCACGGCGTCGTATCCCATGTCGCGGAAATACTCGCCAACGGTGACGCCGGTGTAGATGCTGGCCTCCCGGGCCATCAGGGGCATGTTCGACGTGTTGGCGATGACGACGGTGCGCCGGGACAGCGGGCCGCCCGTGCGGGGATCCTCGAGTACGGCCAGCTCGGCGACGACATCGGCCATCTCGTTGCCACGCTCACCGCAGCCGACGTAGACGATGACGTCGGCCGCAGACCACTTGGCGATCTGCTGCAGGAGCACCGTCTT
>DASRTE010000081.1:0-2532 GCA_035656095.1 Jiangellaceae bacterium | reverse complement strand
CGGCCTGAAGCCGACCCGCGGGCGGGTGAGTGCGGGACCCTATGGCGTCGATGGCGCGGGGCTGGGTGTCTCCGGAGTGCTCACCCGGGACGTGCGCGACACCGCCGCGCTTCTCGACGTTCTCGCCTACAACCGAGCAGGCGACGTTTATGTGCTTCCCACACCAGCCACACCATTCCTGGCGGCGTGCGAACGAGATCCGCAACCGCTCCGGATCGGTGTGCTGACGACTCCGGTGATCGCCGAGCAGGCGCGCGTCGACCAGCCGTGCCTCGACGCAGTGAACGAAACGGCCTCGCTGCTGGCGGACCTGGGACATGCGGTGGAGGACGCTCCCGTGCCGTTCCCCGCAGAGCGGTGGGCGTCGTTCGAGGCGCTCTGGTCGGTCCTGGCGGCGACGGCGCCGGTTCCGACCGAGAAGGAGCACCTGCTGAGGCCGTACACGCGCTGGCTGCGGGCGAAAGGTCGTGGCTTCACCGGTGTCCAATTCGCCGAGGCCTTCGCCGGCGTACAACGGACGACCCGCGAGGCAGCGCGGGTGTGGGCTCCGTTCGACGTCATCCTCTCACCGACACTCGCCCGGCTGCCCGCGCTTGTCGGCGAGCTACGCGACGACGAGGACCCGGCCGCCGACTTCGCAGCGCAGGTGGAGTACACGCCGTGGACCAGCGTCTGGAACCTCACCGGCTGGCCGGCGATCAGCCTGCCCCTGCATCGGGTCGAGGTCGACGGCACGACGCTTCCGGTCGGCGTCATGCTCGGCGGGCGGCACGGGTCGGACGCCACCCTGCTCGCGCTGTCCGCCCAACTCGAACGCGCCCGACCGTGGCGCGAAGCCCTGCCGACGGTCAGGAGGTGAAGATGTCGCCGAAGCCACGGTTCGGATACTTCCTCGTTCCGAATGCGGCGGATCCGCTGCTGGAGACGGCCCACCTGGTCGAGCGGCTCGGGCTGGACTATGTCGCCGTCCAGGACCACCCGTACCAGCGGCGCTTCGTGGACACCATCGCGCTGATGTCGGCGATTCTTGCCACCACCACGTCGGTGCGGGTATTTCCTGACGTGACGAACCTGCCACTGCGGCCTCCTGCAGTGCTGGCCAAGACTGCCGCGACGCTGGACGTGCTGTCCGGTGGTCGGTTCGATCTCGGGCTCGGAGCGGGCGGCTTCTGGGACGCAATCGACGGTTACGGCGGCGCCCGTCGAACTCCCGGAGAAGCGCTGGACCAGCTCGCCGAGGGCATCGAAGTGATCAGGCGGATCTGGAGCGGCGAACGCAATCTCCGGTATGAGGGCGACTACTACCACTTACGCGGTGTCCACTCCGGCCCGGTTCCGGCACACGACATCGAAATCTGGATCGGCGCGATCGGCCCCCGATCATTGCGACAGACCGGCCGGCTGGCCGACGGTTGGGTGCCGTCGATCCGAGCCGCCGCGTTGGCGAAGCTTCCGGAGATGAACGCCCGCGTCGACGAGGGCGCCGCTGAGGCAGGCCGTGAGCCGTCGGCCATTCGTCGCATCTTCAACGTGAATGGCGTCATCACCGACGGCGCGTCCGAGGGGTTCCTGCGCGGGCCGGCCGACCAGTGGGCGGACGAACTGGCGAGTCTCGTCGTCGACCACCGCGCCGACACCCTCGTCTTCTGGGCCGGCGAAGGCGACGAACGCGAGCAGCTGCGACGCTTCGCCGAGGCGGTGGCTCCGGCGACCCGGGAACGAGTGTCGGGTTGAGGCGTCCTCAGTGCCGCCGGGCCGCCTGCCCGGCCGTCCGGTCGCGGGCCTGGGCCCGCAGCGCCCGCTCCATGTCGGCCAGGCCCTCGACGATGAGCCGGTGGGGTGCCGGAAGTAGCTCTGCGTCGTTCAACCAGCCGCGGATCGTCTCGGCGATCTCGTCATCGGCGAGCAGGCGGGGGAACAACCGCACGATAATGGTCTTCGCCGTGTCCGTCGTGCGTTCCGCCCACAGGCGTGGGATCGCCTCCAGGTACAGGCCGACATAGGGCCGGACCAGCTCGCGGTGCTCCGGCTGGTGGAAACCGTCGACGGTCGCCCGCAGGAGGGCGTTGGGGAGCTCGTCTGATTCCACCGTCTGCGCCCACGCGTCGGCCTTGGCCTGCTCAGTGGGGCGTGCGGCCAAAGCGTAGGCGGCGTGACGCCGCCCGGTGGCTGTGTCGTCACGGTCAAGCTCGGCTGCGATGTGGGCGTCGCTCGCGGCACCGATGATGACCAGCCGGTGCAACAGACTCCACCGCAGGTCCGTGTCGACCTGCAGGCCGGGCAGAACGTCCCCGCCGTCAGTGGTGTCGAGCAGGAACCACAGTTGTTCGACGTGTTCGGGGCTCGCGGCACCCGCCGCCCAGGCCCGAGAAATCGCCAGCTGGGAGTCGCTGCCTGCCTCCATGACCCCCGCGAGACGGCGCAGCCCGCTGGCCCATCGCGCCGAGAGCATCATCCGGTCGAGCGGGTCGGCGAACAGGTCGACGGCGGTTCGTCCCGCGGCGAGCACCGTCTGTACGACCGAGATGTCGG
>DASRTE010000080.1:0-4778 GCA_035656095.1 Jiangellaceae bacterium | reverse complement strand
CCTGTTGGAAGACGCGCTCGGCGAGTCCAGCGACCGGACCGCAGCCCTGCTCGGCTTCGTCGAGCGGCTGAGCCCGGACGAGATCACGAAACTGCGTGACGCACTCGAATGACCACCATCCTGTTGTTCGGCTACGCGGCGCTGCTCGCCCTACCGGTGGCATGGCTGCTGCGCCGTGCCACCTGGACTAGTCGGGCGCCCGCGCTCGGCGTGATCGCCTGGCACGTGTTGTCCGCGAGTGTGCTGGTCGCGATCCTGTTCGGCGCGTTCGCGGCGATCCCGGACGCCAGCGGTGGTCACGACGAGCACAACCGATTGATGTTCATGGAGGTGTGCCTGCTCGCCGTGATCTTCCTGGCCGTCGTCGGGGCGATCGTGGCGAAGGCGCTGGTCTCGTCCATTCGCGAGGGCAGCTCGCAGCGCCGCCGGCATCGACAACTGCTGCGCCTCGTCGGGCGTGCGGATGCCCGACTCGACGCCGTGTTGGTCGACCATGCCAGTGCAGCCGCCTACTGCGTACCCGGACGGGGCAGCCATGTCGTCCTGACGACTGCCGCCCTCGCCGTGCTGGACGAAGCCCAGCTGGCTGCGGTGCTGGCGCACGAGCAGGCGCACCTGCGTGGGCGTCACCATATGGTGCTCGCCGCCGGACGGATCCTGCGACGGGCCTTCCCCTGGGTTCCCGCGTTCCGGTGGGGGCACGACGAGGTGACCCGGCTCGTGGAGTTGCTCGCCGACGACGCTGCCGCCCACCAGTGCGAGCGGCATGATCTTGCCGCCGCGCTGCTCGTGCTGGCCGCGGACTCCCGGCCCGTGCTGCCGGCGACCGCGTTCGCGGCCAGCGGTTCCGCCGTGGCCGTCCGGGTGAAACGGCTGCTCGGGTCGGAGCGGGGACTGAGCCCGCGCGCGGTGGCCGGGTGGTCGGTGGCGTTCCTCCTGCTGCTTGTCGTGCCACTGCTTGCCGTGTCACCAGCTCTGGCCGGCGCCGGCGACTTGCTCAGTCATTGCCCGTTCGTCTGATGCCGGCGAGGACGTCCTCGCCGCCGACGGCACGGATGTGGTCGGGGTCGCCGACGACGACGAGCTGGTCGCGGGCCCGGGACAGGCCGACGTAGAGCCGTTCCCGGGAGCGTTCGCGTGGCTGGCTCTCGTTGAGCGTGAGGACGACCGCTCGTCGTTCCATTCCCTTGAAGCCGAGGACGTGGCCGTAGAAGACCTGGTCGTCGTCCCAGAAGGTGCGCCAATAGGCATCCTGGCCGGCTGCTTGACGCGCGATCTGCTCCGGGTGGCGGCTGCCGGTGGTGAGCAGGGCGACGTCCTGCGGACGCCAGCCGCCAGCCAGCAGCGCCTCGACCTCGTCATCAGCCTGCCCGACGGCGTCGGCGGTGGTACACGCGACGAGCCGGACGGCCGGGCCGTCGCCGCCGAGCAGCTGCATGGGCATGGGCGTCAGCGGCATGAAGGTGTCGGCGATCTGGCGGGTGTTGCGCAGATTGTGGTCGAGCACGAGGGGCACCAGGGATACCGGCGGCCGCCCGTAGCGGGGGAAGACCCGCTGGCCGTCGTCGGTGAACGCGTACATCCCGCCGTGCTCGTCGTCGCGCAGGGCCGCCAGCAGAGCCGGCCACCAGGACTCGGCGAAGTCCTGCGCCTCGTCGACAACGACAGAGTCGTACCGCTGGGCCGCAGGGAGCGCCGAGGCGAGCTCGGCCATCTGCGCGGGCAGGCGGTCCTCCCAGTAGTCCGAGTCATCGTCGCTGCCGGATTCCGCACCCCAGGTGAGGCCGAGAGCGTGGAACTCGCCGACGTAGGCCGGACGCTGCTTGCGCGGCCAGGTGGCGACGCTGCGGCGCAGATACTCGGCGAGACCGCGCGAGTAGCACGTGAGTGCGACCCGCTCGCCGCTGCGGGCGAGGCGGCGGGTCTGCTCGAGTGCCAGCCAGGTCTTGCCGCTGCCGGCCCCGCCGCGGACCTCGACCCGGCGCAGCAGCTTGGTCGCGTCGAGGATGGCCGCCTGCTCATGGGTGAGCTGCTCGGTGATCTGCTCGCGCTCCGCGGCCAGCGCGACGACGTCGCGCTGGGGGAGGCCGCGCCCGCGGAGGATCTCGGCAAGTGCCTCGGTGTCGTCCTCGTCGGCGACGCGGTTCGCGCTCTCCTGGCGGACCGGGATGTCCCAGAGCCGGCCGGCGAGGTCGTCGAGGTCCTCGCGGCCGGAGACGCACCAGCGCGGGCAGTCCGGCAGGGCGAAGTCTTCGGCGATCGCGGTCTGCGGCAGCACGACGGCATGGGCCCACCGGAAGCGGCCGCGGTGACGCGCCCTCCACCGCGGGTCGTTCTCGACGTAGCGGCGCAGTGCGTACTTGGCGTTGCGCGCCTGGTCGACCGGGTGGATCGGGACCGGCTGGCCGCCGCGGCGCTGCCACCACGACTCGCCGTCGTGCCAGACCTCGCCGCCCTTGATCTCGACCACGACCAGGCCCGCTCCGGGCAGGACCGCGACCAGGTCGGCCTCGTGGTCCATGCGGTCGTCGGTGATGCGCAGGTTCGCGTAGAGGACGTCCTGCGGGCGCAACTGCTCGCGGAGCAGCTTCCACACCTGGCGCTCGCTCGCCGTCGTGAACCGCGGCTGCTCGGGCACGCACACCGGCATCGCGGACTCCTTACCGAGGTCGGCCGGCCGGCCGGTGCCCCGTTGCCCCCCGCCCAGGTTCACCGGCCGACCGGTGCCGGGACTCTACGA
The DNA here is from genome assembly GCA_035656095.1 of Jiangellaceae bacterium. Lineage (GTDB taxonomy): Bacteria > Actinomycetota > Actinomycetes > Jiangellales > Jiangellaceae > DASRTE01. Next base: position 2,038 of record DASRTE010000080.1, on the reverse strand, counting down.
GCACCCCCGGACGCAACGTCGGTCCGGGCCGTGTGTCTCGACCGCGTGACGGCGAACTCCGGCGTCGCTCTTGCGGTCGGGCGCCGCGACGGGCAGGGTCTGACCACCGGGGTGAAGGGGAGGCGTCATGAAGCGGACGCAGCGTTGGCGGGTTGCCGTCGGAGGTGTGTCGGCCGCCGTCATGGTGGCCGGGTTCGGTGTGGCGCCAGGTGTGGCGAGCGGAGCACCGAGGCCGGTCTCCGCGGTGACCATGGACGTCGGCATCTACAACGTCTACCTCGGTGCCGACCTGAACCCGCTGTTCGGAGCGAGCAGCCTTCCCGACCTGATCAGCAGGGCGAGCGCCATCTACGCCGAAGTGGAGCGGACCGACTTCCCGCAGCGAGCGGACGCCATCGCCGAACTCGTCGCCGACGACGCCCCCGACGTCCTGGGGCTGAACGAGGTCGCCCTGTGGGAGACCGCGCCGTGGGCCTTCGTCAAGACTCCCAGCGGGCCGCTGCCGGTGGTGACCGGCCCGTACACGCCGACCTTCGACTTCGAGCAGATCCTGCTCGACGCACTCGCCGCCGAGGGTGAGCCGTACACGGTGGTCGCCACGAACTCGAACTTCACCAGCGCAACCATCCCGATCGCCATCCCGATCTCCCCGACGCTCGCGGCTCGCTTCACCGACCACGACCTGATCCTGGTGCGCGACGACGCGCTGAAGCACCTGACTGTGTCGAACGTGCGGTCGTTCAACTTCTCCGACGCGTCGTTGTTCTCGGTGAACCTGTTGGGCCTGAACGTCCAGGTGGACCGGGGCTGGTCCACGGTCGACCTCACCCAGCGCGGCCGAACGTTCCGCTTCGTCAACACCCACCTCGAGGCTTTCGGCACCACACCGCTACGTGACGAGTGGCGCAACCTGCAGGCCGCCGAACTGGTCGCCGACCTCGAGACCTCGCCGCATCCGCTGGTGGTGGTGGGCGACATCAACGCCCGTCCGACGCTGTGCCAGGACTTCCGTCAACCGCCGCAGTTCCAGGACCAGAACGTCGTGGCCTACGGCCTGCTGGAGGACGCCGGGCTGCAGGAGGTGTGGCCGCTCGTCTACGAGAGGGATCCCTGCGGACCGGCCAGCTGGACGAGCGGGCAGGACGACAGCCTGCTCGAGCCCAGCACGCTCGACCACAGGATCGACGTGGTCTTTGTCAGCGAGGAGTTCAGCGCGCTGCAGGCGGAGACCATCGGCGAGGAACCCGGCGACCGCACCGAGCCCGACGGGTTCTGGCCGAGCGACCACGCCGGCAGCCTGGCCAAGATCCGGCTGGACGCCCGCACCTGACATTCGGAGGCGAAGCGGGGTCTCAGCAGAGATCCGTCGAGTGCATCCCAGGGCTACCGGCTGAGTCCGGCCACGATCGGGTGGTAATACGAGGGGCGGCGCACGTGTGCGACGGGCATTCCGATCTCGCGCAGTGCTTCGTTCTGCACCCCTGCAGACGTGGATGCCATCGCCATCACGTGTCCGAACTTGTCGTATCGGACCCACACGTGCCGATCCTGGATCACTCGTTCTCTGATCGCCGCCATGGCCATCCCGCCCCTGTTCGCGTGTTGACTGCGCGATAGGTGATAGCTGCCGGGTGCGTCGCTGCACCTTCCGTCACAAGATCACGATCCAGGAGTCCACGATCGTTCCGTAGAGACAAAGAGCCTGCGTTTGGCGGGCCGAAGGTCCTCGATGAGCGCACGAGAGCGTGCTCGGGCCCAGCTCGTCGATCAGCCGGGCGTCCCGCCCGACCAGAGTTCTGGGAGGGGGTCTCGTCGTCGCAGCGGTAGACGCGGCGGGCTGGGGCCAAGCTCACGGGCGTCGCGACCTGTCTTCTCACGCTGCCGCGAGGCCTTGCCGGCCGCGGTCGGCGGCTCGACGTCAGTGCGGCCGGGAGACTCCGGTGTCCTGGGTGAACTCGTAGACGTTCCCGTCCGGTGCACGGAAATGAACCCACGCATTCCCACTGTCGTCGGTCGCCGGCTCGAGCAGAATCTCGAC
>DASRTE010000079.1:0-10542 GCA_035656095.1 Jiangellaceae bacterium | reverse complement strand
TTGAGGAAGCCGCCACCCGCGTCGAGTTCCAGAAGCTCACCCCGCTGTACCCGCAGGAGCGCCTCCGCCTCGAGACCGAGCCGGGCAAGCTGACCCAGCGCATCATCGACCTGGTCGCCCCGATCGGTAAGGGCCAGCGCGGCCTGATCGTGTCGCCCGCCAAGGCCGGCAAGACGCTCGTCATGCAGGCGATGGCCAACGCCATCACCACGAACAACCCTGAGTGCCACCTGATGGTCGTCCTCGTCGACGAGCGGCCGGAGGAGGTCACCGACATGCAGCGCGCGGTGAAGGGCGAGGTCATCGCCTCGACCTTCGACCGGCCGGCTGAGGACCACACGACGGTGGCGGAGCTGGCGATCGAGCGGGCCAAGCGCCTGGTCGAGCTCGGCGGCGACGTCGTCGTGCTGCTCGACTCGATCACCCGGCTGGGCCGGGCGTACAACCTGGCCGCGCCCGCGAGCGGGCGGATCCTCTCCGGTGGTGTCGACTCCAGTGCGCTCTACCCGCCGAAGCGGTTCTTCGGCGCCGCTCGCAACATCGAGCACGGCGGGTCCCTGACGATCATCTCGACGGCTCTGGTCGAGACCGGCTCGCGCATGGACGAGGTGATCTTCGAGGAGTTCAAGGGCACCGGGAACATGGAGCTCCGGCTGCGCCGCGACCTCGCCGACAAGCGGATCTTCCCCGCCGTCGACGTCGACGCGTCGGGCACGCGCCGCGAGGAGATCCTGGTCTCCCGCGATGAGCTCGCTGTCATGTGGCAGCTGCGGCGGGTGCTCTCCGCCCTCGACCCGCAGCAGGCGATCGAGCTGCTTCTGGACAAGCTCAAGACCACCAAGAGCAACATCGAGTTCCTCATGCAGGTCCAGAAGACGACGCCGACGCTCGGCGGCACCCGCGAAGGCGAGGACTGACGCCCGGGGTTCCGCGTCGAGGCGACGCTCGCGAGCACCGTGCCGACCGGGAATGCTCCAGCCGTCACCGGCGTTTGGGTGACGTGCCGCTTTGCTGGCACACTCGTACGTCGGTCCGGTTCACGTCCGCTGACATTGCGCGGCGACCCGGTGCCACTCGACCCGAGGAGAACAATGAAGCCCGGCATCCATCCTGACTACGTGGAGACCACGGTCACCTGCACCTGTGGCAACACGTTCACCACACGGAGCACCGCGAAGAACGGCAACATCCACGTCGACGTGTGTTCCAACTGCCACCCGTTCTACACGGGCAAGCAGAAGATCCTCGACACCGGCGGCCGCGTGGCCCGCTTCGAGTCGCGGTACGGCAAGAAGAAGGCAGACGCCAAGTAGCTGTCACGACGGGCGCCGGCACGGGATCATTCCCGGCCGGCGCCCGCTCTGTCGTCGCCGTTCCCGTTGATCACGTTCACCACCCTGGTGGACCGTTCACCAGGCGCAGGAGCCTGGTGAACCGTCACGGAACATGGTGAACGTGATCAACGGACAAAGGCAGGAGGAGTCGTGTTCGAGCGGGTCGAGGAGCTGGTGGCCGAGCACGCCGAGCTCGAGCGGCAGCTCGCGGACCCGGCGCTTCACGCCGACCAGGGACGAGCGCGCAGGCTCGGTCGGCGGTACGCCGAGCTGGGTCCCGTCGTCCGGGCGTACGACGAGTGGCGGCGTACCGGGGAGGACGAGCAGGCTGCGCGTGAGCTCTCTGCCGACGACCCCGGATTCGCCGCGGAGGCCGACCAACTCACCGCGCGACGGGCCGAGCTCGAGGAGCTCCTGCGGGCCCTCCTGCTCCCGCGTGACCCGAATGACGACCGGGACGTGATCCTCGAGATCAAGGCCGGCGAGGGCGGCCAGGAGTCCGCGCTGTTCGCCGCCGACCTGTTGCGGATGTACCTGCGCTTCGCCGAACGCGCCGGATGGCGCACCGAGATCCTCGACGCGGAGGAGTCGGACCTCGGCGGCTACAAGGACGTCTCGGTCGCGGTCAAGTCGAGGGGTGCGCCGGAGGTGGGTACGGCGCCGTTCGCCCGGCTGAAGTACGAAGGCGGCGTCCACCGGGTGCAGCGAGTCCCCGTGACCGAGAGCCAGGGCCGGATCCACACCTCGGCGGCCGGCGTGCTGGTGCTGCCGGAGGCGAGCGACGACGACGCCGCCGTGGCGGAGATCTCGCCGAACGACGTGCGGATCGACGTCTACCGCTCCTCCGGACCCGGTGGCCAGAGCGTCAACACGACCGACTCCGCGGTGCGCATCACCCATCTGCCGTCGGGAATCGTCGTCTCCTGCCAGAACGAGAAGAGCCAGTTGCAGAACAAGGAACAGGCCATGCGCATCTTGCGGGCCCGCCTGCTGGCGGCCGCCCAGGAGGAGGCCGAGGTGGCGGCGTCAGCAGAGCGGCGCAGCCAGGTCCGTACCGTCGACCGGTCCGAACGGATCCGCACCTACAACTTCCCCGACAACCGGATCTCCGACCACCGCGTCGGGTTCAAGGCAAACAACCTCGACGCCGTGCTCGACGGCGACCTCGCCCCGGTGATCCAGGCACTGGCGGACGCCGACGTGGCCGAGCGTCTCGTGGGCCAGGACTGACGGTGGCGACAACGGTGCGGCAGGCCGTCAGGCGGGCCACCAAGGTGCTGGCGGCGGCGGGCGTGCCGTCGCCGCGCCACGACGCCGAGGCGCTGGCGGCACACGTGCTCGGCGTCACCCGCGGCGGCCTCGTCCGTCACGAGACCCTCGATGTCGCGGCCTTCGATGCCCTGGTGGCTCGCCGGGCCGCGCGAGTGCCGCTGCAACACCTGACCGGCCGGGCCGCGTTCCGCCACATCGAGGTGGAGGTCGGGCCCGGGGTCTTCGTCCCCCGTCCGGAGACGGAGGTGACCACCGGGGCCGCCATCGAGGTCGCACGCATGCTCGACCGCCCACTGGTCGTCGACCTGTACGCCGGGTCGGGCGCCATGGCGCTCGCCGTCGCCGACGAGGTTCCGGATGCCGAGGTCCACGCGGTCGAGGCCGAGGACAGTGCGATCGCCTGGCTGCGTCGCAACGTCGCCGGTACCCGCGTCGTGGCCCACCACGCGGACGTAGGGCGGTGCCTGCTCGAGCTCACCGGGACGGTCGATGTCGTCGTCGCGAACCCTCCGTACGTCCCGCTCGGGGCTGAGGTGCGCGACCCGGAGGTCGCGATGCACGACCCGGCGGTCGCGCTCTGGTCCGGGCCGGACGGCCTCGACGCGATGCGCGTTCTGGAGCGGACAGCCGCCCGTCTGCTGCGGCCGGGTGGGTACCTGTTCGCGGAGCATGCCGACGTCCAGGGCCTGTCGGCGCCGTCACTGTTCGCCGATCCGGCCCGCTGGGAGGACGTGTCCGACCACGCCGACCTCGCCGGCCGTCCGCGCTACCTCTCCGCCCGCCGCACGGGCCCCTGACCGAGTCGTCGGGATGCTCCCGCGGCACGAACCGGCATCGTGGGCTCTAGATTGCTGGCCGTGAGCAACTCCTACAACTGCCACGACCCCGATCAGCGCAGGCGGGGGATCGCTGCGGCGGTCCGGGCCGTACGCCGGGGCACGCTGGTCGTGATGCCCACCGACACCGTCTACGGGCTCGGCTGCGACGCATTCAGCTCCGAGGCGGTCGCAGCTCTGCTGGCCGCCAAGGGACGCGGCCGCGACCTTCCGGTGCCGGTTCTGGTCGGGTCGGTATCGACGCTCAGCGGCGTCTCCGTGCAAACCGGTGGCGTGGTCAGCGACCTGGTGGAGGCGTTCTGGCCGGGCGGCCTGACGCTCGTCTGCCGTCAGCAACCGTCACTGCACTGGGACCTCGGCGATGCGGGCGGCACGGTCGCCGTCCGGATGCCGCTGCACCCAGTTGCGCTCGAGGTGCTCCGCGAGACCGGCCCGATGGCCGTCAGCAGTGCCAACCGATCGGGGCGGCCCCCGGCTCGGTCGGGCGAGCAGGCACGCGACCAACTCGGGAAGGTCGTCTCCGTCTACCTGGACTCCGATCCAACCGACGACGACGTTCCCTCGACCATCGTGGACGTGACCGGACCGGTCCCTCGCGTCCTCCGGGACGGTGCGGTGTCCCTCGACCTGATCCGTGAGGTCGTGCCCGAGACCGTCGCGGCGGTCCCGTCGCCGTAGAGTGGCCCTCGCCACCACCTCCGTTCCGCCGAACCTCTGGAGCACCTCCATGACCGATGCCGACGCCCCCTTCTGGGGCCCGGACTTCACCGCACTCCAGGCCGAGGACCCCGAGATCGCGAGCGTCGTCCTGGGCGAACTGAACCGGCTGCGCGGCGGGCTCCAACTGATCGCCAGCGAGAACCTCACCTCCCCGGCCGTTCTGGCGGCGCTCGGCTCGACGCTGTCGAACAAGTACGCCGAGGGCTATCCGGGCCGGCGCTACTACGGCGGCTGCGCGGAGGTCGACAAGGCCGAGGAACTGGGCATCGCCCGGGCCAAGGATCTGTTCGCGGCCGAGCATGCCAACCTCCAGCCCCATTCGGGAGCCAGCGCGAACATGGCGGCGTACGCCGCGTTCACCGTCCCCGGCGACACCGTGCTGGCAATGTCGCTGCCGCACGGTGGCCATCTGACCCACGGCTCCAAGGTCAACTTCTCCGGCAAGTGGTTCGACATCGTCTCCTACGGCGTCGACGAACAGACCGAGCTGATCGACTACGACGAGGTCCGCGATCTCGCCATCGAGCACCGGCCCAAGATGATCATCTGTGGGGCCACGGCCTATCCACGCCTGATCGACTTCGCCGCCTTCCGCCAGATCGCCGACGAGGTCGAGGCGATCCTCATGGTGGATGCCGCCCACTTCATCGGGCTGGTTGCGGGCCGGGCCATCCCGAGCCCGGTGCCCTACGCAGACGTCGTCTCCTTCACCACACACAAGGTCCTGCGTGGCCCTCGCGGTGGCATGATCGTCTGCAAGGAGGAGCACGCCAAGAAGATCGACAAGGCGGTGTTCCCGTTCACCCAGGGCGGACCTCTGATGCATGCCGTCGCGGCGAAGGCCGTCGCGCTGCGCGAGGCCCAGCAACCCGCGTACCAGACCTACGCCCGTCAGGTGGTCGCCAACGCGCAGGCGCTGACCGAAGGTCTGGCCGCCGAGGGTATGCGACCCGTTTCCGGCGGCACCGACACCCATCTGGCGCTGATCGACCTCCGACCACTGGGCATCACCGGCGCCGAGGCGGAGACGCGGTGCGACGCCGCCAGGATCACCCTGAACAAGAACGCCATCCCCTTCGACCCGCAGCCGCCGATGACGGCGTCCGGCATCCGGGTGGGGACGCCGTCGGTCACCACCCAGGGCATGGCCGAAGGTGACATGAAGGAGGTGGCGTCGCTGATCTCCAGGGCGGTGCGCGACACCGACGGCACGGCAAGCCGCGAGATCGGCGCGGCGGTGGCCGCACTGGTGGCCAGGCATCCGGCGTACCCGCGTGGTTAGCCGCGAGACGAACGCGTGCGCGAATACCTGCTGACCCTGCTCGTCGCGGCCGGTGCCACCTACCTGCTCGTCGGTCTCGCCGGCCGGTTGGCCTACCGGGTCGGCGCCGTGCCGCCGACCCGCGACCGGGACGTCCACCGAGACCCGGTGCCCCGTCTCGGCGGGCTGGCCATGCTCGGCGGCCTGCTCGCTGCGATGCTCGTGGCCAGCTATCTCCCGGCCATGAGCAGGGAACTGTTCGAGGGCGCCACGAACGTCCAGGCCCTGGTGGCTTCCGCGGTGGTGATCTGCCTGGTGGGCGTCGCCGACGACATCTGGAGCCTGTCGGCGCTGATGAAGTTCGCCGGTCAGCTGGTGGCAGCGGGCCTCCTCGTGGTCGGGGGGATCCGGCTGGTGTCCCTACCGTTGCCGAGCGGTACCTACCTGTCCTTCGACGAGGCCCAGGGAACACTGCTGACGATCGTGCTCGTCGTCGCGGCAGCGAACGCCGTGAACTTCGTCGACGGGCTCGACGGCCTGGCCGCGGGCGTCGTCGGGATCGGTGCCGCGGCATTCTTCAGCTACGCGTACCTGCTGGCGGTGGAGGGCAACTTCTCCCGGCTCACGACGCCGGCGCTGGTGACCGCCGTCCTGTGCGGCATGTGCCTGGGCTTCTTGCCGCACAACGTCCACCCGGCCAGGGTCTTCATGGGCGATTCGGGGTCGATGTTGATCGGCCTCATGCTCGCGGCAGCGTCGATCAGCCTGACCGGTTCCTTCCCGGTCCAGGACGACGGCGTCACGCTCTTGCCCGCTCTGCTGCCGCTGTTCCTGCCGTTGGCGGTGATCGCGCTGCCGTTCGCCGACCTGCTGCTGGCCGTCCTGCGCCGGACCAGGGCCGGGCGGTCGCCGTTCGCGCCGGACAAGCAGCACCTTCACCATCGGCTGCTGGAGATCGGCCACTCGCACGGACGGGCGGTGTTCGTCATGTGGGTGTGGGCCGCGCTGCTCGCGTTCGGCGTGGTCGTCATCGCGCTGGTCGGGGGATGGACCGCACCGGTGGTGATCGGCCTGGCTCTGGTGATCACGGTGATGTTCACGACCGGGCATCCGAAGGCTCTCCTGGGCCACAGCCACTGATGGCCGATCCAGCAGGCGTTCGAGGTTCGCGCGCCCATGTCATCGCGCGATGGGCGACGGTTCTCGTCGGGCTGGCCTGCGCGGGCATCGCCTGGCTGCTTGCGGGGACGGGCGGCTTGCTGGCCGCTCTCGTGGCGATTCCCCTGGTCGTGGGCTTCTTCTGGAGCGGAAGGATTCCGCTGGCCCTTGCCGGAGTCGGCGGGCTCGGCGCAGGCGTGGGGTTGGGTGTGCTGTTGCTCACCTACACGCTGCGGCTGGCCCTGGTCCTGCTGGCCCTGCGCCTGCTCCAGCGCGTCGACGCCCTCGACCCGCGGTGGCTCGGCGCCACGATCATCACGTGTGCGCTTGCCTGGTCGGCGGTCCACCTGGCGGTTGCGATTCACGGCGAAAGCAGCAATCCGGGCGAAACCGGGCTCGACGACGCACGGGGGAGGCGTGCCGGGTAGCATTCGGCCACCATGAGCCCGGACCTGCCTCCGGAGCCGAGCCCGGATGACGCCGCCGACGTCGGTCGGCGCGAGCAGTCCGATGCGTGGAACGCCTTCGCGCTGGTCGCGTCGGGCGTGACCGTGTGGGGCGGCGTGGGCTGGCTGCTGTCCGAGTGGCTGGACAACCGCGTCTACCTGATGCTGGGCATCCTGGTGGGCGCGGCCGCCGCGTTGTACCTGGTGTGGGTCAGATACGGTAGGCCCTGACCCCCCCGTGACCGTCAGACGCGTGACGAGCGCGCCGGAAGAAGGGACCCCGTGAGCGCCTGGATGCTCGCCGCCGAGGCATCGGAGGAGTTCCATTCGCCCGGGCCGGCGGACTTCGAGTACCCGCAGATCATCGGCGGGTTCAGCAAGCCGATGCTGATCATCGTGCTGGGCACCCTCGCGGTCGCGTTGTTCTTCTACTTCGCGGTCCGCCGGGCCGGCATCGTGCCCGGCAAGCTGCAGTTCGCCGCCGAGGGCTTCTACGGGTTCGTCCGCAACTCGATCGCCGCCGACGCGATCGGCCGGGAGGGCATCAAGTACGTCCCCTACCTGGCCACGCTGCTGGCCTTCCTGATCGTGCTGAACATCTCCGGCATCATTCCGTTCTTGCAGTTCCCGGTCACATCCCGGATCGCCATTCCGTTGTTTCTGGCGTTGATCACCTGGGTGATCTACAACTACGTGGGTATCAAGCGGCAGGGCTTCGGTGGCTACTTCAAGAACATGATGTTCCCGTCCGGGGTGCCGGTTGCCATCTACCCGCTGCTGGCCCCGATCGAGTTCCTGTCCACCGTGGTGTTCCGGCCGATCACGCTGACCCTCCGTCTCACGTTCAACATGTTCGCCGGTCACCTGGTGCTGCTGCTGTGCATCCTCGGCGGGGAGTTCCTGCTCCTGCATGTCGGTGGGCTCATCGGGTACACCGCTGGCGCGGTGTCGATCCTGTTCGGCGTCGTGATGACCTTCTTCGAGGGCTTCATCCAGCTTCTGCAGGCATATGTTTTCGTACTACTTTCGGCCGTCTACATCGGCGGCGCCCTGACCCACGAGCACTGAGCATCACCGACCCACGGAAGGACGAAGGATGGAAGGCTCCCTCAACATGGTCGGGTACGGCCTCGCGGCCATCGGCCCGGGCATCGGCATCGGCCTGATCTTCGCCGCCTACATCAACGGCGTCGCCCGCCAGCCGGAGGCCCGCAGCGTGCTGCAGGGCATCGCGATCCTCGGGTTCGCGCTGGCCGAGGCGCTCGCCGTCATCGGCATCGGCCTCGCCTTCGCGCTCTAGCCCATGTCGACGTCGTTCGTACCGGCCGTGGTGCTCGCGGCGGCGGAGGAGGGCGAGCCGAGCCCGCTGATGCCGCACCTGTCCGAGCTCATCGTCGGGCTGGTCGCGTTCACTCTGCTGTTCTTCTTCCTGCGGGCCAGGGTGTTCCCGCTGTTCGAGAAGACCTACGCCGAGCGGAGCGAAGCCATCGAGGGCGGCATCAGGCGGGCCGAGGAGGCGCAGGCCGAGGCCCAGCGGGCGCTGGAGCAGTACCGGAGCCAACTCGCCGACGCCCGTGGCGAGGCCGCCCGCATCCGTGAGGACGCCAAGACGCAGGGGGCGGCGATCCTGGCCGAGATGCGGCAGACGGCGCAGGCCGAGGCCGCCCGGATCACCGAGCGAGCGCAGACCCAGTTAGCGGCCGAGCGCGAGCAGGTCGTCCGTTCACTGCGAGCCGAGGTCGGCACGCTCGCCACCCAGCTCGCCGAGCGCGTTGTCGGTGAGTCGCTGGCGGACGACGCGCGGGCGGGACGGGTGGTCGAGCGCTTCCTTGCCGAGCTCGAGTCCGAGCAGGCTGCTGGGTCGGGGACCGGACCGGAATCCGGCCCGGACGGCGGGTCCAGGGGCCGGGAGAGTTGATGACGGGCCCGGGCCGGGAGGCGTATGCGGCCTTCGACGAGCGGCTCGAGACCGCCGTCGGTGGGTCGGCCGACGCGGCAGCGGCTGTCGGTGCCGCACTGTTCGCCGTCGCCGACCTGCTGCGTGAACAGCCGGCAGTGCGGCGGGCGCTCACCGATATCGGACGCTCACCGGATGACCGCGAGACTCTCGCCCGGACCCTGCTGCGCGGCCGGACCGATCCCGCTGCCGTCGACCTGGTGGCCGCCGCTGCGCGCGACCGGTGGGACGGGGGGCGCACGTTCGCGTCGGCGATCGAGGAGTTCGGCGTGGTCGCACTCCTGTCGGCCGCCGACCAGCGCGGCGTCCTCGACCACGTCGAGGACGAGCTGTTCCGTTTCGGTCAGGTCGTGCGGACCGAACCGGCCCTGCGGAACGCGCTGCTCGACCAGGCGGCTCCCGTGGACTCTCGGCGAGGGCTGGTCCGCACGCTTCTCTCCGAGCGGGTCACGGCCGAGACGCTTCAGGTGGTCGAGCACGTTGTGCTCGGACGCCGCGGTCGCACCCTCGAGGCGGCGCTGGACCACGTCGGCGAGCTGGCGGCGGCGCGGCGTCGGCGGCGCGTTGCCGTCATCCGGGTCGCCGCACCACTGACCACCCGGCACCGCGAGCGGCTCGAGCAGGTGTTGGCCGCCCAGACCGGTGGCCCGGTGCACCTCAACGTCGTCGTCGAGCCCGACATGGTCGGCGGCGTCAAGGTCGAGATCGGAGACGAGGTCGTCGACGGCACCGTCCGCAGCCGACTCGCCGACGTCGAGCGCCAGCTCGCCGGGCGCTGAGCATCCATGTACCCACGACGTGCCGAGGCGCAGACAGAGAGCAGGGAGCGACGATGACGGAGCTGACGATCCGTCCCGAGGAGATCCGCGAGGCGCTCGACGCCTTCGTGAAGTCGTACCAGCCGGCGGCGGCCGCGCGCGAAGAGGTCGGGCGGGTCGCTGTGGCGGGTGACGGTATCGCCCGGGTCGAAGGCCTGCCCTCGGCCATGGCCAACGAGCTGCTGGAGTTCGACGACGGCACGCTCGGCCTGGCCCTCAACCTCGACGTCACCGAGATCGGCGTCGTGGTCCTCGGCGAGTTCGCCGCCATCGAGGAGGGCCAATCGGTCCGGCGTACCGGTGAGGTGCTGTCGGTCCCGGTGGGCGACGCCTTCCTCGGTCGCGTCATCGACCCGCTCGGCCAGCCACTCGACGGCCTCGGCGACATCGAGGCCGAGGGCCGGCGGCCACTCGAGCTGCAGGCGCCCTCGGTCATCCAGCGCCAGGGCGTCCAGGAGCCGCTGCAGACCGGCATCAAGGCCATCGACGCGATGACCCCGATCGGCCGCGGCCAGCGGCAGCTGATCATCGGTGACCGCAAGACCGGCAAGACCGCGGTCTGCGTGGACACGATCATCAACCAGAAGGACAACTGGACTTCCGGCGATCCGAAGCTGCAGGTCCGCTGCATCTACGTGGCCATCGGCCAGAAGAACTCCACCATCGCCTCCATCCGGCAGCAGCTGGAGGACGCCGGTGCCCTGGAGTACACCACCATCGTCGCCGCCCCGGCGTCCGAC
>DASRTE010000078.1:0-5447 GCA_035656095.1 Jiangellaceae bacterium | reverse complement strand
GACGCCTCGGTCACCATCGCCGACCTCCTGCGGGACGAGGAGGTCCACCGGGCCCTCGAGGATGCGGCGCGCCACCGGATCGAGACCACCCCGCTGGCGCCCGTGGCCGGCCGCACCCTCCAGCTCCTCACCGAGGACGGGCGCCACCAGGAGCTGTTCGACGTCATGCTCCGGTCGGTCGACCGGTTCCTGCGCGACAACGAGCCCAGCCTCCGCGCCCGGTTCGCCGACGAGGCGCCGTGGTGGCTGCCGGGCGCCGTCGAGGACCGCATCTTCGTGCGGCTGCTCGAGGGGGCGGGCCACCTGCTCCACCAGGTGGCCCAGGACCCCGACCACGAGCTGCGCCGGGACGTCGACGCCCGGGTCCGGCGGCTGGTCGACGACCTGCAGACCTCGCCCGAGATGCTGGCGCGGGGCGAGGAGCTCAAGGCGGAGCTGCTGGCGCAGCCGGAGCTCCGCGAGTGGGTGGCGCGCGTGTGGCGGGACATCAAGGCCGGCCTGCGCGCGCAGGCGGACGACCCCGACTCCGAGCTGCGGCGCCGCCTGGCGGACGCCGTCGCCTCGCTCGGCGCTCGGCTTCGCGACGACCCCCGGCTGGCGGCCAGGGCGGAGCAGGCCATCGAGACCGGCGTGCGCTACGTGGCCGACCAGTTCTCCGACGAGATCGGCACCATCGTCAGCGCAACCGTCGCTCGCTGGGACGGCCGAGAGACCGCCAGCCGCCTCGAGCTGCTCCTAGGTCCCGACCTGCAGTTCATCCGCATCAACGGCACCGTGGTCGGCGGCCTCGCCGGGCTGCTCATCCACGCAGTCGGCCAGGCGCTCTAATCCTCAGGGCGAGGTGGCCGACAGATCCGGCGGCGGATAGTCGGGCGCACGATCCTCCTCGGGCAGCTCGTCGTACTCGACGACCGACGAGCCCACGTCGAACAGTCCGGCCGCCTCGAGCGAGTCGGGTAGCTCGCCCGGGCCGTAGCGGGCACCGCCGTTGGCGAAGCGGTAGCTGCCTGTGCCGGGATTGCCAACCTCGTCGACGCTCTCGGCCTCGGGGTCCCACCACATCAGGGTGATGTCGTCCGGCGCACCGCCGTAGTCGAAGTCCGGCCAGACGCCCTGGTCGCCGCGCGAGTCGAGCGGCCGCGTCGGCCCACCGCCCGTCGGCGGGTTGCGCAGCATGCCGTCGCGGAACGTCTCGGGCGTCAGCTCGGGCCCCGCGAGGTGGACGCCCGTAAACACCTCGCGCAACCCCGGCTCGAGCACCGCATAGATGTTGCTGGGAGGCTCGGCGCCGCCGAACGCCCAGGTGTAGATGGTGTACGCGGTGCCGTCCTCCCGCTTCGCGGGCGTCCCGGCGAAGCCGATCGCGAACCCGTTGCCCCACTGCTGCTGGTCGTATGACCGTCCGAAGATCGCGGTGTCAGCGAGGAGGTTCGGCCCCAGGATCCACTCGGGGAAATAGTCCTGGGCGGTCGCCTCGGTCGTCAGGAACTGCGGCATCAGGAAGTCGCCGGTGAAGATGACCGTCGTCACCCCGGCCTCCTTGAGTCGGGTGATCATCGTCCGGGCGTCCTCCTGCGCTTGGTTGGGATCGAGCACGAACGGGATGTCCGTCGTCAGCTCGATGCCTCCATCGGCCAGGCCATCGCGCAGGGCGTCGAACGACTCCTCGTAGCTGCCGTCCGGCGTGTCGTAGTGCACGACGGCGTAGGCGCGGTCCTCGGCCTGCAGCGTTGGATCGCCCGCCAGCTCTGCGGGGCCCGGACCTGCGAGGTTGCCGATCGCCTCCGCGGCCAGCATGGACGCCTGGGTCGGCGTGACCACGCCCCAGATCAGCGGGTAGTTGTCGACCGTGACGCTCTGCGGCAGCGGCTGCGCCGGGACCGTGATCACGCCCCGGGCGGCCAGCTCCTCGCTAAATGCAGCCTGGGCTTGCAGCGGTCCGCCGAGGACGGCGAACGGCTCCTGCTCGGCGATAGCGACGGCGTCGGCGCGGGCCGCGGTCTGGTCCTCGGCCGCACCGGTGCCGGTGTAGAACTCGAGGTCGACCGTGCGCCCGTAGGTCTCGAAGACCGCGTTGAAGACGTCCGCGTAGTCGCCCATCGTCTGGGTGGCAACCGCCGGATCGAGGTTGGCCCCGGCACCGGCGATCAGCGAGCTGCCGACCGGGTCGATCGCGGGGTCCGACACGTAGGCGATGACCTTTACGCTGTCGCCCGTGACGCCCGCCGAGGTCGCCCCGCCGTTGTCGCCGTCGAACGGCACGACGCACGGAGGCGCGTAGACGGTGGGCAGCTTGATCCTGCCGGTCGCCGGATCGCAGTCGGGCCCGAAGTCGACGTCGGTCTCACCTTCCAACTCGGCCCGCTGGGGCGTCATGGGGCCCGAACGGATCAGGTCCTCCTGGCTGGTCTCGCCGCCTTCCTCCGACGCCTCGTCGTCGCCGGCGCCCCCGCGGCCGAAGACCAGGACGGCGGCGCCGATGAGCACCACGACGAGCGCGATGGGCCCGTAACGCCTGGCGACCTTCGCCCAACCGGGGCGGCCCGGGGGCGGCGACGGCTCCGGGCTCGTGTCGACCGTGGTCTGCTCGCTCTCCGACATCGTCGACCCTCCCCTCGATCGATCGTGGCGTCTTCGGCTACTCCGGTGGCGGGTAGTCGGGCGTGTCGTCCTCGGCCGGAACCTCCTCGAAGATCGTCACCGACGACGCGTCGTCGAACAGGCCGGCCGCCTCGACCGTGTCGGGAAACTCACCCAGCGTGTAGCGCTGGGCGCCGTTGGCGTAGCGATACAGGCCGACCCCCTCGTTCCCGACCTCGTCCGGGCCGCGAACCGTCGGGTCGAACCAGACGATGGTGGCATCGTCGCTGGCACCGAAGTCCGCGTCCGGCCAGACGCCGTGGTCGCCGCGCGACACCGCGGCCTGGGTGGGCCCGCCGCCGGACGGTGGGTACCGGTACAGGCCGTCGCGGAACGTCTCGGGCGTCAACTCGGGCCCGGCCAGCTGGATGCCCGGGAACACCGTGAGCAACATCCCCGCGTTGAGCACGTTGGCGTTGCTGTTTGGCGGCGGGCCCCCGTACGCCCAGTCCCAGATGCGGAACGCGCCGTCGGTCTCCAGGGCGCCCCGGGCGCTGACGAAGGAGATCCCGAAGCCGTTCTTCCACTGCTCCATGTCGGTCTGGCGGGCGAAGAGCGAGGTGTCCATGAACAGGTTGGGGCCCATGAGCCACTCGGGGTGGTAGTCCTGCGCCGTCGCCTCGACCCCCGGCGACGTCGCCCCGCCGTTGTCGCCCTCGAACGGCTCCACACAAGGCGGGGCGTAGACCGACACCAGCTTGAGCTTGCCGGTCTCGGTGTCGCAGCTCGCGCCCCACTCGATGCTGTCGGTCTCGCCCTCGAGCTCGGCCTTCTGCCACGTCATCGGGCCCGAGGCGACCAGCTCCTCCTCGCTGGCACTCGCACCATCGGTGGCCGCCTCGTCGTCACCGTCGCCACCACCGCCACCGAACACGAGCACCGCGGCGCCAATGAGCGCCAGGACCACGACGATCGGCCCATAGCGCTTCGCGGGCTTCACCCATCCGGGCTGACGCTTGGGCAGAGGCGCTCCTCCGCCCTCGCTGGTCGTGGTCTCGCCGGTGCTCGCCATCGTCGACCTCCCCTCCGGCCGGTCAGCGTTGCGTCCGGACTATTCCGGTGGCGGGTAGTCGGGCGTCTCGTCCTCGGCCGGAACCTGGTCGAAGATCGTCACCGACGACGCGTCGTCAAACAGGCCGGCCTCCTCGAGGCTGTCGGGGAAGTTGCCCAGCGTGTAGCGCTGACCGCCGTTGGCGTAGCGGTACAGGCCCGTCCCCTGGTTGCCGACCTCGTCCTCGCCCTCGGCGGTGGGATCAAACCAGATGACCGTGGCGTCGTCGCTGCCGCCGAAATCCGTGTCGGGCCACACCCCGTGATCGCCGCGCGAGATCTGCACCTCGGTCGGCCCCCCGCCAGAAGGGGGGTAACGAAATAGGCCGTCGCGGAACGTCTCCGGTGTGAGCTCGGGCCCGGCCAGGTGGATGCCCGGGAACACCGTCAGTAGGAGCCCCCCGTTGAGCACGTTGGCCGTGTTGTTCGGCGGCAGGCCTCCGTACGCCCAGTCCCAGATGCGGAAAGCACCGTTGGTCTCCTGTGCTCCTCGCGCGCCGATCAATGAGATGCCAAATCCGTCTTTCCACTGCTCCATGTCGGTCTGGCGGGCGAACAGCGAGGTGTCCATCAACACGCTGGATCCCAGGATCCACTCGGGGTGGTAGTCCTGGGCCGTCGCCTCGGTCGTCAGTGACGCCGGGGTGAGCGGGTCACCCGTGTAGATGACCGTGGTGACGCCCGCGTCCTTGAGCCGGGCGATGTTCGTCCGCGCATTCTCTTGGGCCCGGGCCAGGTCAAGCGTGAACTCGACGTCGGTGGCCAGGTCGATGCCGTTGTCCGCCAACTGCTCCACGTACGCCTCGGTCACGGCCTCGTAGTCGCCATCGGCATTGTCGTAGTGCAACAGCCCATAGACGCGGTCCTTGGCTCTTGTCTCGTCGTCACCGGCGAGCTCAGCTTTGCCGGGTCCCGCCAGCTTGGCGATCATCTCGGACGCCAGCGCAGCCGCCTGGTCGGGAGTTGGCCCGGTCTGCCAGATGTAAGGCGCGTACTCGTCGACAAGCGACTGGGGTATTGCGGTCGCACAGGTCCCGGCGCAGACGATGCCCCGCGACGCCAGCTCGGCTGAGAAGATCGTGGTGGACTGTTGCGGACCACCGACCACGATGAACGGGTCCTTCTCGGCGATGGCGATGGCGTCGGCTCTCGCCGCTTCCCGGTCGTCGCCCGCCCCCGTGCCGATGTAGGTCTCGACCTCGACCTGGCGGCCGTAGGTCTCGTACAGCCGGTTGTAGAGGTCGGCGAAGCCCGCCACGGTCTCGGCGGCGGTTTCCACGTTGACATCCGCACCGGCGCCGGAGACGGTCGCCGCGGTCAGCGGGTCGAGGGCGGGGTCGGTGATGTACTCCACGACCTTGACGGTGTCGGCCGTGACCCCCGGCGACGTGGCGCCGCCGTTGTCGCCCTCGAACGGCTGCACGCAGGGCGGCGCATAGGTGGAGACGAGCTTGATCTTGCCGGTCTCGGTGTCGCAGTTGGGGCCCCAATCGATGTTGGCGGTCTCACCCTGCTGCTCTGCCTTCTGCCACGTCATCGGGCCCGAGGCGATCAGCTCGTCCTCGCTGGTGCTCGCATTGTCGGTGGCCGCCTCGTCGTCGCCGTCGTCGCCACCACCGCCGAAGACGAGCACCGCGGCCCCGATGAGGGCGAGGACCAGGACGATGGGCCCGTACCGCTTGGCGGGCTTCACCCATCCGGGCTGGCGCTTGGGTGGCGGACCAGCGCCGGAGCCGTCACCCTGGGCCTTGGTCTCG
>DASRTE010000077.1:0-2515 GCA_035656095.1 Jiangellaceae bacterium | reverse complement strand
GCGTGCGGCCGTCGGCAAGCCCGGGGACTCGCACGCACTGCCCGCCGCTGTCGTAGGTCCAGCCGTGGTAACCGCACTCGAGCGCGCCCTGGTCGGTTACCCGGCCGAGCGAGAGCGGGTAGTTGCGATGCGCGCAGCGGTCGAGGAGGACGGCCGGCGCGCCTCCGGCGTCACGGAACAGAGCGAGGGGTGTGTCCATGAGCGTCACGGCCAGCGGTCGTCGGCCCAGGTCCGACGATCTGGCGACGGGGTACCACCAACGGCGCGGGAAGGCCACAGAGGACGACCCGGACTCCATGGATCCATGATGCCGGTCCGCCCACAGGACGAGTGCGCCAGCGGGTACATCGTGGCCGTCCGACAGGTGCCGTAACCCGCCTCGACTACGTAGATGGTGCGTTTCAGTCGGCTGCGGCGGTCCGGCGAGCCACCGAGACGCTGTATGCGCCGGTGCGAGCGTGGAGGATCGGGTCGTCGGTGAGGAGGATCCCCTCGGTGACGCGCGTGGGGTCGAACACGAGCACGTCACCACCGCGTTCCCGATCCGACGCCAAACCCGTCACCTCCAGCCGGGCGAGCTCGACGACCTCACGATCCTCGGGCCACTGCTCTGTCGGGTCGTCGACCGGATCCTCTCCCTCGGCCAGCTGGAGCCGCACCTGGAACACGGCCGGCCCCTGCGCGAGGCGTTCGGTCAGCTCGTCGCGCAGGAACTCGGGAGGGCGCACCGCGGCCTCATCGTCCGGGATGCTCTCTTCGCCCTGGTCGGGGACGAGCCGGTATCGCCCGTACCTGACCACGCCGTCAGCGTTGACGAAACCGAACGCGTGCAGGCTGTTGTATGCGAGGGTCGCATAGCTCGCCGGAATCGGATGGGTGATGGCCGCGTTGACCGCCGCCATCGCCTCCGGATGCTCGCCGAGGTACGCACCCACGCGCGCCAGGTCGGGCTGCCCGGTCTCAGGATCGACCCTCCGGGCATCGTTGAAGGCCAACAGGTCCTCGGGTGTCCGAGCGAAGAATCCCGGCAACGACAGCGCGACTATGTCGGTCGTCGTCGAGTCGGGCAGGTAGAACTTCACCGCCATGCCCCGAGCGTCCCGGGCTCCGTCAGGCACCGTCGGATCGCCGCTGCCGTTCGAGAACCGGACATGCGCACGGATCTCGCCACCGGTCAGATGTGGGGCGCGACTGAGGCGCGCAGCCGCGGGCGTCGGAACGAGGCGGGCGGCGCACAGCACACCCTTGGCGTGGGCGGCGCGATAGCCGGGATGGACGCCGTAGGCCCGATTGAGCGAGTCCACCAGCCGTTCCGACACGTCGTCGTGTGCCATGGCGTGGAGCTTATGAGACGGTCCTAGTACTTCATTCGGCCGCGAGTGCCCGCTCGATCGGCGTGTCGCCGGCGACCAGTTCCAGCGTTTGACCGATGCCCCGGTCGTGGCTGAGCAGGTCGACGATCACCGCCGCCACATCGTCGCGGCTGACCTGGCCTCGGGGCACCGACGTCGCCAGCCGCACGCGCCCCGTCCCTGGCGCATTGGTCAGCCCACCGGGGCGCAGCACGGTCCAGTCCAGGTTGCGGCGGCGCAGGTCGTCCTCCGCCTCGGTCTTGGCACGTAGGTAGGCGGCAAAGGTCTCATCGGTGCCAGGCCGGGGCGGCGCGCCGGCGCCCATGGACGAGATCTGCAGGAAGCGACCGACACCCGCCCGCTCGGCGGCGTCGGCCATCAGCACCGAGGCGTCGCGGTCGACCGTCTGCTTGCGGGGGATGCCGCTGCCCGGACCGGCGCCGGCGGCGAACACCACCGCGTCGGCCCCCTCGAGGTGAGCGGCCACGGCGTCGACGTCGGTGGCTTCCAGGTCACAGACCAGTGCCTCGGCCCCGGCGGCCTGCACGTCGCCACTGTGGTCGGGGTTCCGCACGATGGCCACCGTGGTATGGCCCGCCGAGGCCAGGAGCCGCTCGAGACGAAGTGCCACCTGGCCATGACCACCAGCGATGACGACGCGCACCTTCGGGAGGGTACCGGCCGCCTGCCCGTTGCCGTGCCTTGGCCGGTCACGACAATGGAGCGACCGTCAGCGTCGTCCGGTCACGTCACCGTGTGGTCAGGGTTCGTTGGCGTTGAACACAGCGACGTCAGGAGATCGGTCGTTGGCTCAGGATGGCTGCGTGGGTGCCTCGGCGCTGACCATCCAGGGCGTCCCGAACCGATCGACGCACATGCCGAACGCCGGCGACCAGAACGTCTCACCGATGGGTTGGGTCACCTCCCCGCCATCTGCCAACGCCTCGAACACTCGCTTGGCCTCGCCGACCCCCGCCACGACGTAGTTGACCATCATCCCCTGCACCGGTCCGAAGCTGTCGGTCGTGGGGTCGTCAGACCCCATCAGGAGCTGGTCTTCGGACCTGAGAGCCGCGTGAAGGATCAGCTCCCCCTGGGCGGCGGGAACCGGCTCGTCAGACGGCATGTCCTTCATCGGGAGCAGCACGAGCTCGCCCCCAAAG
>DASRTE010000076.1:0-21707 GCA_035656095.1 Jiangellaceae bacterium | reverse complement strand
GATGCTGCGCCCCGGATGGGTCCGTTGGAGCATCGACAACGCCGAGATCGGCTGCCCGGACCTGGCGCCGCAGATGGGCGTGTTCCCGCTTCCGGGCTCGGACGGTGAGCCGGCACCTGTGCTCCTGGGTGGCTCCAACATCGCCATCTCGGCGAACTCGCCGAACCAGGAGCTCGCGTACAACGTGGTCGAACTCATGCTCTCCGACGAGTACCAGACCCAGATGGCCCAGGCCGGTTTGACTCCGGCGAAGCTCTCGCTCGCCCCGATGCTCGGCACCGACGAGTTCGCCCAGGCCGCGATCGACGCCGCGTCCAACGCGAAGCTCACGCCGGCGGCGGCGAACTGGGCCGCTGTCGAGGGCAGCCGGATCTTGGAGGACCTGTTCGTCGACATCGCCAACGGCGGCGACATCCAGCAGCTCGCCGAGGAGGCCGACGCAGCCATCGCCGACCAGCTGAACTAGCACTCGACGAGCCCGTCACCCCGTGCCGTGAAGATCGTCGTGCAGCCTTCAATGGGCAGAGCGGCGGGTTTCCCTTCACGACGATCTTCACGGCACCGGACTGCCCCGCGACCGACGGACAAGGGCGGAGGTGCAGCATGGCCGCTATGACCTCGCCGGCGATCCCGGCGGCACCCGACACGGGCTCGCGGGCGCCCAGGCGGCGCCGCTCGCGGTTGCCGTACACCCTGCTGGTGCCGTCGGTCGCCGTACTCCTGCTGGCTGCCGGCTACCCCCTGGGCCGTCAACTGGTCATGTCGTTGCAGGAGTACGGCCTGGCTCAGCAGTTCGGCCAGCCCGCCGAGTGGGTCGGTCTGGACAACTACGTTGCGCTGCTGACCGACTCCTACCTGTGGACCGTGGTCCTGCGCTCGATCGCGTTCTGCCTGGTCAACGCGGTGCTGACGATGGTCATCGGAGTCGCGATCGCGGTCCTGATGACCCAGTTGGGCACAGCGACCAGGCTCATCCTGCAGGTCGGCCTCCTGCTGGCGTGGGCGATGCCGATCCTGGCGTCGCTGACCGTGTGGCAATGGTTGTTCGACACCCAGTACGGGGTGATCAACTGGGTGCTGTCGAACGTGCTCGGGCAGGAGCAGTTCGCCGGTCGGTCGTGGCTGATCAGCCCGCTCTCCTTCTTCTTCGTGGCCACCGTGATCGTGGTCTGGATGAGCGTGCCGTTCGTGGCGTTCAGCGTGTACGCAGGGCTGACCCAGGTGCCCACTGACACGATCGAGGCGGCGCAGATCGACGGCGCCAGCGCCTGGCAACGCTTCTGGACGATCATCGTGCCGATGATCAAGCCCGTGTTGTTGATCGTCGGATTGCTGCAGATCATCTGGGACCTGCGGGTCTTCACCCAGATCTTCGTTCTCCAGGACGCCGGCGGGGTCGCACGCGACACCAACCTCATCGGCACGTACATCTACCGGCTGGGGATCGGCGAGGGGCAGTTCGGGCTGGCCGCTGCGGCATCGTGGTTCATCCTCCTGCTGACTGTCGTCGTGAGCATCTTCTACGTCCGCGTCCTGCTCCGCGAGGAGGAGCTGTGACGGCCACGACCCGGACCGACGTACGCCGCCGCCCCCCCGTCGCGGCTGCGCAGCGGGCCCGCTCGCCGCGGCGGAGGACTCGCCGGCGGCTGTACAGCGTGCTCGCGATCGTCCTCGCCGTGATGTGGGCCTTCCCGGTCTACTGGATGGTCAACAGCTCGTTCCTGCCGGGCAACAAGATCCGCAGCCCGGAGCCGACGTTCTTCCCCCTCGGCGGCACGCTGGCCAACTTCGGCCGGGTGTTCGAGAACGGTGACTTCCTCGCATCGCTGCGGATCAGTGCGACAGTCACGCTGCTGACCGTGGCAGCGACCCTGCTCGTCGCGTTCCTGGCCGCGCTGGCCGTATCGCGGTTCCGGTTCACCGGCCGAAAGGGATTCATCCTGATCATCCTGTTCGTCCAGATGATCCCGGCCGAGGGTCTGTTCATCTCCCAGTTCAAGATGCTCGACGGCTGGAACCTGCTCAACAGCGTCTTCGGACTGACCCTGCTCTACGTCGCCGCCGTGGTCCCGTTCACGATCTGGCTGCTGCGGGGGTTCGTCAACGGCATCCCGGTAGAACTCGAGGAAGCGGCGATGGTCGACGGCTGCAGCCGCATGCAGGCCTTCTTCCGGGTGACGTTCCCGCTGCTGGCCCCGGGCCTGGTGGCCAGCGGCATCTTCGCGTTCATGCAGGCCTGGAACGAGTTCACGCTTGCCCTGGTGATCATGACCAGGCCGGAGAACCAGCCGCTGACGGTCTGGCTCAAGAGCTTCACGGAAGCCAACCGGGCAACGGACTGGGGTGGGATCATGGCCGGGTCCACGCTGCTGGCGATTCCGGTCGTGATCTTCTTCCTGGTCATCCAGCACAGGATGACCTCCGGCCTGGTGTCCGGCGCGGTCAAGGGCTGACATGGACGGGTCCCTCGACCCCGCGCGGCTGCGGGGCCTGGCTCTCGCGACCCTCTTTCCGGGCTTCGCCGGCACCACGGCACCGCCGCCGTGGCTGGCCGGTCTCATCGGGGAGGGCCTCGGTGGCGTGGTCCTGTTCGGCCGCAACGTCGATCCGCGACGTGGAGACGAGGGCGTGTCCGCGCTCACCGAGCGCCTGCGCTCCGAGCGCGACGACCTGCTCGTGGCCATCGACGAGGAGGGCGGCGACGTCACCCGACTCGATGCCACGACCGGTTCGGACCTGCCCGGCAGCGCCGCCCTCGGCGCCGTCGATGATCCGGCTCTGACCCGACAGGTCGCGGCGTCGCTGGGTGCACGTCTGCGCGCGTGCGGCCTCGACGTCAACTTCGCGCCGGTCGCCGACATCGACCTCGACCCGCTCAACCCGATCGTCGGCGTGCGCGCGTTCGGTGCCGATCCCCGGCTCGTGGCCCGGCAGGTCGCCGCATTCGTCGAGGGGCAGCAATCCTGGCGGGTCGCTGCGACCGCCAAGCACTTCCCCGGCCACGGTGCTACCGACGAGGACAGCCACGTCACGGTGCCCACCGTCTCGACACCTGCGGATGTACTCCGCCGGCGAGAACTCGTCCCGTTCCGTGCGGCGGTCGCCGCCGGCGTCAAGATCGTGATGACCGCACACATCAAGGTGACGGCGGTCGACCCGGACACGCCCGCAACACTGTCTCGTGCGGTGATCACTGGCATGCTCCGCGACGAGCTCGGCTTCGACGGAATCGTGATGACCGACGGCATGGACATGCACGCGATCAGCCGGACCGTGGGTCACGCCGAGGCCGGTGTCCAGGCATTGCTCGCTGGGGTCGATGCTCTCTGCGTCGGGGGCGAGAGCACGGACGCGGCGACGGTGGAGAGGATTGCGGCGGCCGTCGTTGCCGCGGTGCGGTCCGGGCGGCTGCCCCACGACCGGTTGGACGAGGCCGCCACGCGGGTCCGTTCGCTCGCTCGTTGGACGCGGCGGGCTCCCGTGTCCCCCGGAAGCGGCAGGAGCGTGCCCCCGGGGGTGGAGGCGGCGCGCCGTGCCGTGGTCGCCGTCGGCGACGTGACCCTTGGTGCGGCGCCGGTGGTGATCGAGTTGCACGACGAGCCCTCCGTCGCGGCAGGCGACGTCCCGTGGGGTATCGGCGGCCCGCTCGCCCGCAGGTTGCCGGGGACCGTGGTCGTACGTCTGAACCGGACGGGCCCGGACCCGGCGTCCGTCTTGGCCGAGCACGACGGTCGGCCGGTCGTCGTGTCGGTACGAGGAGTACGGCGGCGGGCCTGGCAGGCTGCCGTCGTCGCAGCGATCCGCGAGACCCACCCCGACCTCGTCGTGGTCGACCACGACCTGCCCGCGGACCCGACCGTCCTCGGCCACCGGTACGTGCTGGCCTTCGGCGCCGCCCGGGTGACCGCCGAGGCTGCCGCCGACCTGCTTGCCGCCGGAACGGCCGTGTCTGACACGGAGTGGACCGCCGGGTCGGGGAGCAGCGTGCCGCCCGTGTCAGCGTAGGATTCCGTCGACTCGCGCCACCCCAGGAAGAGGATCGTCGCTTGAAGACGAGCATCAAGTCGCCCAGCCGCCGGATCCTGGCCGCTGTCGCCTGCGTGACCGCCGCCGGGGTGTTGACGGCGTGCGACGCCGACACGGCGGGAGCAGCTGCGGTCGTCGGCGGGGACGCGATCAGCATCCGCGAACTCCAGGACCAGGTTCGTGACGTGACGGTGTCCTCGCCCGAAGGCGGGGAGCCCACCGGCGACCAGACCGAGGTGCAGCAGACCCTGCTGGAGAGGATGATCCAACACGAGTTGCTCGCGGCCGTCGGGCACGACGAGGGTATCGAGGTGACCGAGGCCGAGATCGACGCGTTCATCGACGAGCAGGTGCTTGCCCAGGCCCCCGACGACGACATCGGGCCGTTGCTCGCTCAGAACGCGCTCACCGAGGACACGCTGCGCGAGTTCGTCCGCGACCAACTCGTCGCCCAGTCGCTGATCGACAGGTTCGGCGGGCAGGAGCAGCTCATCGAGGCGCTCACCGAGAAGGCCGACGAGATCGGTGTGGACGTCAACCCCCGCTACGGCACCTGGTCGGACATCTTCCTCGAACCGTCCAGCGGCTCGATCTCCGAACCTGCCGGCGGTGGACCTACGGCCGCCGAGCCGGCTCCGACGCCCTCGGGCTGAGCCTCGCAACAACGTGCCCACCGGACGGCTTCTCCTGCTCGTCACCAGTCCGCGTGTCGCTCCCGGGCTGCTGTCGGTGGACGCGTGGGACGCGCTGCGGGCCGCTCGTGTACTCGTCGCTAGCGACGACCATCCGCAGGCGACGGCCCTGTCGGCAGCCGGCATCACGCTCGAGCTCGCTGCACCCGACCCGGTTGCCCTGGTCGACGCGGCCGCGACGGGTCCGGTCGTGTGGCTCGGCTCTCCCGACGGCGACCCCGGACTGGCCGACGGGCTGGCCGCAGAGGTCGCCGCACGCGCCGGCCGGAGGGTCGCAACGCCGGTGATCGAGGTGCTCACCGGCTCGTACGACCTCCCGGGAGCGCGTCTGCTGGACCTGGTCGCGGTCATGGACCGGCTCCGCTCGCCGGGCGGCTGCCCCTGGGATCGCGAGCAGACACACCGCTCGCTGGCCACCTACCTGCTCGAGGAGGCCTACGAGACCATCGAGGCGATCGAGACGGATCCGGCCCACCTTCGCGAGGAGCTCGGGGACCTGTTGCTGCAGGTGGTCTTCCACGCTCGGATCGCCGGAGAGCACGAGACCGACCCGTGGTCGGTGGACGACGTGGCCGCCGGAATCGTCGACAAGCTCGTTCGGCGCCATCCGCACGTGTTCGGGAACGCGGACGCGCCGACAGCCGAGCACGTCGAGGCCCGGTGGGACGAGCTCAAACGCGAGGAGAAGCAGCGCGCGTCCTCGATGGACGGCGTCCCGCTGACGCTGCCCGCGCTGGCGTTGGCGGCGAAGATGCTCGACCGCGCCCAGAAGGCCGGCGTCCACGTTCCAGTCCCGGACATCGACGCGCCGCAGCCGGACGCGGACCAGATCGGAGACCTGCTCATCGGCGTGGTCGCTGCCGCCGTCGGACGAGGCATCGACCCGGAGCAGGCCCTGCGTGATGCGGCTCGCCGGCTTGCCGCTGCCGTGCGCGAGGCCGAGGCGTCCGGCTGATCCGCTGGAACGCGCGGACCAGAGGGTCATGGACAGCCGGTTCGGTCTCGTGAGGCCTGACACGGTCGTCGGCCGGGTTGCCGGGCTGTCCGCGGGGCTCCCGGTAAGGTGCCGACGTACGGGCGTGCAGCGCGTCCGAGGTACGTCCGACCGCCAATGACGACAGCGACCCGTGCAGGAGTGCTCGATGGCCACGATCGAAGCTGTGGGTGCGCGCGAGATCCTCGACTCACGAGGTAACCCGACGGTCGAGGTCGACGTGGCACTCGACGACGCCACGACCGCCCGGGCGGCTGTTCCCTCCGGTGCGTCCACGGGGCGGTTCGAGGCCGTCGAGTTGCGCGACGGCGACAGCGACCGGTACCTCGGCAGGGGCGTCGAGAAGGCCGTCCTGGGCGTCCTGGACGAGATAGGTCCTGAACTGCTCGGTTTCGAGGCCAGCGACCAACGGCTCATCGACCAGGCCCTGCTCGATCTCGACGGCACGCCGAACAAGGAACGGCTCGGCGCCAACGCGATCCTCGGGGTGTCGCTGGCAGTGGCCAAGGCCGCGGCCGACTCGGCAGAACTGCCCCTGTTCCGCTACCTGGGCGGACCCAATTCCCACCTGCTGCCGGTCCCGATGATGAACATCCTCAACGGCGGCGCACACGCCGACAGCAACGTGGACATCCAGGAGTTCATGGTCGCGCCGATCGGTGCCTCCACCTTCCGCGACGCGCTGCGCTGGGGTTCCGAGGTGTACCACGCGCTGAAATCGGTGCTGAAGGAGAAGGGCTACGCCACCGGCCTCGGCGACGAGGGCGGCTTCGCGCCGAACCTGCCCAGTAACCGCGACGCGCTCGACCTGATCGCCGTGGCCGTCGAGCAGGCGGGGTTCAGCCTGGGCGCCGATGTCGCGCTGGCCCTCGACGTCGCCGCGACCGAGTTCTACGGCGACGGCTCGTACACGTTCGAAGGCCGGGCCAGAACCGCCGACGAACTCGGTACCTACTACGCCGAGCTCGTGTCCGCGTACCCGCTGGTCTCGATCGAGGACCCGCTGGCCGAGGACGACTGGGCCGGTTGGGCGGCGCTGACGGCGTCGATCGGCGAACGGATCCAGATCGTCGGCGACGACCTGTTCGTCACGAACCCCGACCGGCTGGCCCGGGGGATCGCCGAAGGCTGCGCCAACGCGCTGTTGGTCAAGGTCAACCAGATCGGAACGCTCACCGAGACCCTCGACGCCGTCGCCCTGGCCCACCGGTCCGGCTACCGGTGCATGATCAGCCACCGTTCGGGCGAGACCGAGGACACGACGATCGCCGACCTCGCCGTGGCCACCGACTGCGGCCAGCTCAAGTCCGGAGCTCCTGCCCGGTCCGAGCGAGTGGCGAAGTACAACCGGCTGCTGCGGATCGAGGAGGAGCTCGACGACGCCGCGCGCTACGCCGGCACCGGCGCATTCCCGAGGTTCGCGGCGTAGGCATGGTCGGCCCCCGTCGCGGTCCCGGTGCCCGCCCACCGGGCGGCGCGCGGCCGGCTCGGGTGCGGTCGAGGGCGTCCCGTCCGGCGCCTCGCCCGCGCAGCGGGGTCGAACACCCCGGCGCTCGCGGCCCGGGCATGTCGTCGCGGACACACGGCCCCCGCGGCAGGGTTTCGCTCACCAGCCGGGCGGCGGTCCTGGCGCTGGTCCTCGGGGTGCTGGCGGTGTCCTACGCCTACCCGCTGCGTGCGTGGTACGACCAACACACGCGGCGGTCCGCGCTCGAACAGGAGGCGGCCGAGCTTCAGGCGTCCGTCGACGACCTCGAGACCGAGCTGCGACTCTGGGACGACCCCGCGTATGTCGCCGCCAGAGCCCGCGAGCGGTTGAACTTCGTCATGCCGGGCGAGGTGGGGTACATCGTGGTCGAGGAGGACGGCACGACACTGCCCGAGACCACACCCGAGGGAATCCCGGTGACGGCCGAAGGGCCTTGGTACTCACGGCTGTGGGCCTCGGTGGAGGCGGCCGATGTGGTGGCACCGCCCGAGGGCGCCGGGTGAGCGGTAGCCCTTCCGCCGCCGACATGGCGGTGGTCGCGGCGCAGCTCGGACGACCGGCCCGAGGCGTTCGAGCCGTCGTCCACCGCTGCCCGTGCGGCTTGCCCGACGTCGTCGAGACCGAGCCCCGGCTGCCGGACGGCACCCCGTTCCCGACGACGTTCTACCTGACCTGTCCCCGAGCGACGGCGGCGGTGTCCACGCTCGAGTCGCGGGGGCTGATGCGGGAGATGACGGCGCGCCTCGCCGAGCAGCCCGCACTCGCCGCGTCGTACACGGCCGCACATCACGACTACCTCGACCGGCGCGAGCGCATCGCGCACGTGCCCGAGATCGACGGCGTCTCTGCCGGGGGGATGCCGGACCGGGTCAAGTGCCTGCACGTGCTCGTCGCCCATGCCTTGGCGGCCGGCCCCGGGGTCAACCCCCTCGGTGACGAGGTTCTGGACGCACTGCCCGCCTGGTGGGAGGCCGGACCCTGTGTCGACGCTTCGTGACCCGTGTCGAGGTAGCTGAAAGAGTGTGGCCGTGCGAACTCGTGATCGCGTGCGATGACCCGTGACCCGCCCGCGGTTCGAGAGCCCGGTCCGTGCGGGGACGGGCTGGCCCGACGATGTCGCGACGCCGGCGACACCGATCGCTCGCGACGCGGGTGAGGTCGCACTCCTGGCGTCTGGTGCAGGGCTGCGGGAGCTCACGGCGTTGTCATCTGTCTGCCGCGCCTGTCCGCGGCTGGTGGCGTGGCGCGAAGACGTGGCCACGAGCAAACGCCGTGCCTTCGCCGGCCAGCCGTACTGGGGCCGCCCGGCGCCCGGTTGGGGCGATCCGTCGCCGCGCGTGCTGATCCTGGGCCTCGCACCTGCGGCGCATGGAGCCAACCGGACCGGGCGCATCTTCACCGGCGACCGCAGCGGTGACTGGCTGTTCGCCGCGCTCCATCGGGCTGGATTCGCGTCGCAGCCCACGTCGGTCCACGCCGGCGACGGCCTCCGTCTCACGGGCGCCCGGGTCGTGGCGGCCGTCCGCTGCGCCCCGCCCGCGAACAAGCCGACGCCCGCCGAGCGTGACGCGTGCGCTCACTGGCTCGACCGTGAGGTGGCGCTGGTGCTCGACACGATGCAATGCGTCGTCGCACTGGGCTTGTTCGCCTGGAACGCCGCGCTGGGGACGCTGGCACGAAACGGCTTCGTCGTACCTCGCCCCCGTCCGCGGTTCGGCCATGCCGCGGAAGCGCTTCTCACCGCCGAGACCGCCGCGGGTGAGCGCGCCGTTCGGCTGCTGGGGTGCTTCCACCCGAGTCAGCAGAACACCTTCACCGGCAAGCTGACCGAGTCCATGCTCGACGACGTCCTGGTTCGCGCTGGACGCACGTGATTTGCGAGTCTGTGAATGAATTCACAAGCAGGTAGGCTGAATGGCGTGACCGAAGAACACGTCCCCCGTGTCCTGATCGTCGGCGGCGGCTACGTCGGCATGTACACCGCCATGCGCCTGCAGAAGAGGCTCCGGTGGAGCAAGGTCCGCATCACGGTGGTCGATCCACGCTCGTACATGACCTACCAGCCGTTCCTCCCGGAGGCCGCGGCGGGGTCGCTGGAACCGCGCCACGTCGTCGTCCCGCTGCGTCGCGTGCTCAAGCAGAGCCAGGTCATCACCGGCGAGGTCACCGACATCCGCCATGCCGACCGGGTCGCCCGGATCGTGCCGCGCGTCGGCGAGCCGTACGAGCTTCGCTACGACGTGCTGGTCGTCGCCCTCGGCTCCGTCGCCCGCACGTTGCCGATCCCCGGCCTCGCCGACGTGGGGATCGGGTTCAAACAGGTCGAAGAGGCGATCGCGCTGCGCAACCACGTCCTCGACCGACTCGACGTGGCCGCGTCCACCGCCGACGAGGATGTGCGCCGCCGGGCGTTGAGCTTCGTCGTGGTCGGTGGGGGTTACGCGGGCGTCGAGGCGCTCGCCGAACTGCAGGACATGGCCAAGGACGCACTGCGTTACTACCCGTACCTCAAGCCGCACCACATGCGCTGGATCCTGGTCGAGGCCACCGGCCGGATCCTGCCCGAGGTCGGCCCGGAGATGGGTGTCTACACGATCGAGGAGTTGCGCCGGCACGGCATCGAGGTGCGCCTGGACACCCGGCTGGAATCGTGTCTCGGCGGCCACGTCGTCCTCACCGACGGCACCGAGCTCGACACCGACACCCTCATCTGGACGGCCGGAGTCAAGGCGCACCCGTTGCTCGGCCGCACCGACCTTCCACTGGACGAGAAGGGCAGGCTCAGGTGCCGTGCCGACCTGCGAGTCGATGGGGTGGAGGGGGCGTGGGGTGCTGGCGACTGCGCCGCGGTGCCCGACCTCACCTCCGACGTCCCCGGCGCCACCACCGGCCCGAACGCGCAGCACGCGGTGCGCCAGGCCAGACTGCTCGGCGACAACATCGCGGCTGTCCTGCGCGGGCGTGAGCCGAAGAACTACGAGCACAAGTACGTCGGCTCGGTGGCGAGCCTCGGCCTGCACAAGGGCGTCGCACAGGTGTACGGCATCAAGCTCAAGGGATTCGTCGCGTGGTTCATGCACCGCACCTACCACGTCAGCCGGATGCCGACGTTGAACCGGAAGGTGCGGATCGTCATGGACTGGACGCTGGCGCTGTTTTTCCGGCGAGAGGCGGTCTCGCTCGGGCGCATGCACATGCCGCGCGACGAGTTTCTCCGCGCCGCCGACCCCGAGCGTGCCGACCGTTGATCACGTTCACCACCCTGGTGGACGGTTCACCAGGCGCAGGAACCTGGTGAACCGTCCGCGAGCATGGTGAACGTGATCAACGGACAGGGTTGGCGGCGGACTACGCTGATCGCTTGGATCGGGCGCCCCGGACGGAGGAGGTCGGCGTGAAGACCGCGAAGCAGAACGGTGGTGCGGCCGATCGGGTCGCACTCCTGCTCGAGCACCTGCTCGGGGGGCCGCCGTCGTTGCGGGTCCGCACCTGGGACGGCACCCAGGCCGGCCCGGCCGACGGCCCGACCCTCGTGGTGCGGTCTCGGCGGGCACTGCGCCGCCTGCTGTGGAATCCCGACGAGATCGGCCTCGCCCGGGCCTGGGTCGCCGGTGAGATCGACCTCGAGGGCGACCTCGAGGAGGCGCTGGGCCGGCTGGAGACGATCGGGCGCGACCTGGCCGCACGCCGCCACCTGTCCCCGATCGAACGCGCCGAGGTGTTGCGGGCCGCCGTCCTGCTCGGCGCCGTCGGGCCCGCACCCAAGCCGCCGCCCGAGGAGATCGTCCTGTCCGGCGACAAGCACTCCAGGAGCCGCGACCGGGCGGCGGTCACCCACCACTACGACGTCGGCAACGAGTTCTACGAGATCGTGCTCGGCCCCTCGATGACCTACTCCTGCGCCTACTGGGCCCGCCCCGACGACGACGCCTACACCCTCGACGACGCCCAGCGCGACAAGCTGGAACTGATCTGCCGCAAGCTCGGTCTCAGGACCGGCATGCGCCTTCTCGACGTCGGCTGCGGGTGGGGTTCGCTCGTCGCCCACGCCGCCGAGCATCACGGGGTTCAGGCGGTCGGCATCACCCTGTCGCAGGAGCAGGCCGAGTACGCGCGAAAGCGGATCTTCCAGGCCGGACTCTCCGATCGCGTCGAGATTCGGGTGCAGGACTGGCGCGACCTCACCGACGACCCGTTCGACGCGGTGGCCAGCATCGGGATGGCCGAGCATCTCGGCGCCGAGCAGTGGGCGGAGTATGCCCGCACGCTGCACGACCTCCTCGTGCCAGGTGGCCGCCTGCTCAACCACCAGATCGTCCGGCGGCCCGGGCCGGAGCGGGGAGGTCGCACCTTCATCGACGCCTACGTGTTCCCCGACGGGGAGTTGCTGCCGATCGGGAACGTCGTCAGCGCGATCGAAGACGGCGATCTCGAGGTGCGCGACGTCGAGAGCCTGCGCGAGCACTACGCCCGCACACTGCGCCGCTGGGTCGCCAACCTCGAGGGGCAATGGGACCGCGCAGTCGAGTTGGCCGGCGCCGGCCGGGCCCGCGTCTGGCGCCTCTACATGACTGCGTCGGCGCTGTCCTTCGACGCCGGGCGTATCGGCGTCGCCCAGGTTCTCGCCGTCCGCCGGCACGGTGACGGCGCGAGCGGCTTCCCGGGCACCCGGACCTCGTGGCTCGGGGTCACGTGAGCCTGCTCGCGATCACCGTCATCGGACACGACCGGCCCGGGATCATCGCCGACGTCACGGCAGGCCTGGCCGACCTCGGGATCAACCTCGAGGACTCGAGCATGACGTTGCTGAGGGGCCACTTCGCGATGACCCTGGTCTGCGCGGGTGACGTGCCGCTCGGTCAGGTCGAACGAGCCCTGGCGCCGCTCGCGGCCGACGGCTCGCTGCTGGTGACAGTCCGCTCGGTGCCGGCCGAAGCCGTTTCGAAGGCGTCCGGAAACCCCTACCTCCTCACCGTGCACGGCGGCGACCGACCGGGCATCGTCTCCGCGGTCACCCGGGTCCTGGCCGACTCCGGCGGGAACATCATCGACCTGACGACGCGACTGACCGGCGACATGTACCTGCTGGTGGCCGAGGTCGACGTTCCGGCGTCCGAGGACACGGACGCCCTCGCCGGCCGGCTGGCAGCGACCGGGGCCGACCTCGGCGTCCGTGTCAGCCTGAGCCGCCAGGAGACCGACGTCCTGTGACCCTGCTCGGCTGGAGCGAGCACGAACTCGGCGTACCCGGGCAGGTCCTGCCCGTGGTGACGGCGTCCCATCCTGTTCTGTCGGCGGCATCGGAACGGGTCGACGCAGCCGACCCGAAGGTCACCCAGCTCGCCGCCGACCTCGTCGCGACGATGCGCGTGTCACCCCGCTGCGTGGGCCTTGCGGCGCCGCAGGTGGGAGTCGGGTGGCACGTGTTCTGCGTGGACGTCGGCGGGCACGGCAAGGCTCGCATCACCCACGGCACGTTCGCCCTCTGCAACGCCGAGGTGCTCGAGGCGACCAGGTGGGAGAAGGCACGGGAGGGCTGCATGTCCGTGCCTGACCTGACCGGCGACGTCAAGCGGGCCACGCGACTTGTCGTCGCCGGAGACCTTGCCGGGTCGGCGGAGCGCGTCGTCGTCGAGACCGACGACTTCGAGGCCCGAGCCATCCAGCACGAGATCGACCACTGTGAGGGCCTGCTCTTCCTCGACCGTGTGGCCGGCGCGCACGCCGTCTTCCGGCGTCGCGTCTATCGCTGAACAGCCCGTACGCTGGCGCTGCGGCCCCCGTAGCCCAACCGGCAGAGGCGGCGGACTTAAAATCCGCTTTGTATGGGTTCGACTCCCATCGGGGGCACTGTCATGATCTGTGCTATATCGACCCGATAAGCTGGTCCGAGCACTTTGCTGATCAACGACCCGAAGTATCAGGAGGCGACGCTCAAGCCGCCTGACACGCCGATCCACAGGGTCTTGACTATTCCTCCGGATTCTTCACCGCGTGCCTGTGCACGCCACTGCTGGCCGAGGACCTCGCCGAGCACCTACCGGCCTGCGGATAATCGGTGGCGCCCGGGACCGGCGTGGCCGACGATGCCGGAATGACGTCCTTGGAGGCTGCGACTGGACCCGTCGCGACGCGGTGGACGAAGTCGACCGTGTACCCCGATATGTGGGTCGACCCGGACGACGACCCACGCGAAACCGATGTCGAGACCGTCGATGAACGCAGCACGCTGCTCGACTATCTGCGCTGCTACCGCCTCACCATGGAAATGAAATGCGCGGGCCTGGATGCCGAGCAGCTCGCCCGACGATCCGTACCGCCGTCCACGATGTCCCTGCTCGGGCTGGTGCGGCACCTGGCCGAGGGGGAGCGACACTTTCGCCGGGTGATGGCCGGCGAGGACGCGCCGAAGCTGTACTGCACCGACGAGGACCGTGACGGCGACTGGAACGGCGCGGTCGCCGACACGGCGGTCGTGGACGACGCCTGGCGGCAGTGGCGGGCCGAGGTGGAGCTCACCGAGCGGTTCGTGGCAGGCGTCGCCGACCTCGGCACCCGGAACGCGGGCGTCTCCGACCTCGGCCCCCACGGTGCGGACGTGCAGCTTCGCGATTTCCTGGTGGCGCAGATCGTGGAGTACGCGCGGCACTGCGGCCACGCCGATCTCTTGCGCGAGCGCATCGACGGCCGCGTCGGCCAGTAGCGGACGGCGGCGCCGGCTGGGCCCCGGCGCCCCGGCCTGATTCGGGACCGCGACCAGACCTTGGACGCCCGGGGCACTTGCCCACAGCATGCCACCCCATCGGCTGCGGCTCTTTCTGCGCCGGACACGAGAGCCGCGCATACGTGGAGACCCGGCTCCGAGCAGCGGCATCGCGATGGCGTTGACTATTCCTCCCTCGCGGCACGCTTTGAGCGTCGCAGCAGCCCGGTCCCACCTGGGCGGTCAATATGGTGAAAGGGGCCTAGTGTCGAGATGGCGGCACGTGCCACAAGTGCAGATGGCTGTACTCGCGCGACGCCAGCAGTGCATGGAATCGAGTCCATCGTGACGACCACCCCCACGACGCCTTCCCCCACCCCCACCCCCGAGGACAAGGGTCAGGAGCGTCCGTCCCGCCCTGACCCAGGGCCGAGGGGACACATCGGGTGGATCGTGGCCGGCTCGTTGGCCACCGGGCTCGTCGCTGCTCTGCTCCTCGCCGCCGCCCCGTTCATCCCGGCAGAGGAGAGCGCCGTCACTGGCGCAGTCCTGTGCGGATTCGCGTTGGGCTGGGCGATGTTGGCCGTGCTCTCGGTGCGGTTCACCGATCAGCCACAGCGATGGGCCGCGGCTCCTGCACTGTTCATGGGACTGGGCGGTCTTCTGCTGGTGGGGTTCCGCTCCTCGGTGGACGGGTTGCTCGACTGGGTGTGGCCCCCCGCCATGCTGGCGTTGGCGATCTGGATGATCGTGCGCGCCCATCGACAGCTGCGTAGCCGGAGCAGACGCTGGCTGCTCTACCCAGTGATCGCGATGTTGGCTCTTGCCTCGATCGGCGGCGGCTACGAGACCGTGCGGGAAGCGGCGGATGCCAAGGCCTACCCGATGCCTGGCCAGTTGATCGACGTCGGCGGACACAGCCTGCACCTGAGCTGCAGCGGCTCGGGCAGTCCCACAGTCGTGCTCCAACCGGGCGGAGGCGAGATGTCTTCGAACCTCGGGTGGATCGCGCCGGCGGTGGCCCGTGACACCCGTGTGTGCGTCTACGACCGCGCAGGTCGTGGGTGGAGCGAGCCCGCTGACACCGCCCAGGACGGCACGCAGATAGCGACCGACCTGCACACGTTGCTGCAGCGCGGAAACGTTCCAGGACCCTATGTGCTGGCTGGCCATTCCTTCGGCGGCCTCTACACGCTCGCCTTCGCCGCCCGCTACCCCGACGAGGTCGCCGGCATGGTGCTGGTGGACTCCACCGCACCGGCATCGGCGGCGACACCGGAGGCAGCATCCCCCGGCGACGCGGGCTCCTACGACGTCATGGGCCGTGTCTCCACGCTGGTGTCGACCTCGGCTCGACTTGGCCTGGCCCGCCTGTACGGCCAGCTCGAACACGGCAGCCTGCCGCCGCGGTCCCGGGACGAGGCACGCGCCAGCCTCGCGACCGCGAGCAACGTTCGCAGCACGATCGACGAGTACGTCCAGGCGAACGCCTCGGCGCAGCAAGCTGCATCTCTCCGTGACTTCGCCGACAAGCCTTTGGTCGTCCTGACAGGCGGCAGCGGACGCGATGCCGCGTTGGTCGCGGCGCACAACGATCTGGCCACTTTGTCGACCAACAGCGTGCACCGCGTCATCGACGGCGCCACCCACCAAACGCTGATCGCGGACGAAGAAGACGCCGCCGCCACCACTCAAGCGATCCTCGACGTCGTCTCATCGGTCCGGAGCGCAGGGCCGCTCGCCAAGCCTTGATGTGTGGTGCCAACGGCGGCACGGCGTCGGCGTGTCAGTCGAGCGGTAACAACGCCAGTTCGCCTGAGCGTAGCCGCGCGAGGATAGCGTGACGCGCCTGTTTGACCCGTGGGGACGGAGCCCGAGGTACACCGCTCGTGCTCGGTGGGAATCTCGGGAGAGCGAGAAGCAAGCCCCGGCCCCTGCGCAGCGCCGGAGGCACCTACCAGCAATCTGTTCGACCGTTGGAAACCCGGAAGCAGCGCCCGTTCCTCGGGCCCCTGCATGAAATACTGGCTCACCGGCGTCGATCGGCGATGCGAGTGAGGGCATCGAGGTTCTTCTGGTCGGTGTCAGCCAGGGTGTGTAGGTACTTCCGGGTGGTCTGGATCTCCGCGTGCCCATTCTCTCCATCACACTCTTGAGGTCCGACCCGCCGGCGAGCAGCGAGGAGGCGTGGGCGTTGGTGGTCTGTCAGGCGAGCGTCCTCGATGAGGGCGAGGATGTCGCGGAGGGCGCGGACGCGTCTTCTGGCCTGGGCCGTCGACGTGGAGGTGGATCCCATGGTCGGCGGCGGCGTACACTTCGTCGATTCACGTTTCTGGCGAGGGCATGACTGACGGCATGAAGCCAGCAATCGTTGCTGCCGCCCGCGATGAGGCGACTGCTCGAGCGGTTGACGTTCAGCTCCGGCAGAGATACTCGTTCGACTACCGCATAAGGAGCGTCGTCGACGACGCGTTTGAAGCGGAACGCAACTCTGAGGACGCTGCGCTCGTGATGGTCGACGCGTTGTGGGACGACGCTTCCGAGGTTCTCTCCTGGATCAGGGAGAAGCAGCCTTCGACACGGCGTCTTGCGATTGCCCCTTGGGGTATGCCGGTCGCCTCTAAGCGGCTCCAGGCGCTCTTGCATGCCGGACTTGCTGAGTATTTTGTGATCGTCCCTCAGGTCTTACCTGACGAGCAGTTCCACAGGACGATCTCGGAGTTCCTCGAGGAGTGGAGCCGCACTAATTCGGCGACCTTCGAGGTCGTGCGAATGATCGATGGCGGATCTGCGAAGGGTCATCGTCTTCGCGATCTGATGCAGCGCAACAACGTCACCCACGGCTCTTATGGCCCGTTCAGCACGCTGGGCAGAGAGATCCTTGACGAGCATGGGCTGAGTGCTGATCAGCTGCCGGCGCTGGTTCTTTTCGATGGCCGGGTTCTTGTTGACCCGAGCGAACAAGAACTGGCCGATGCGATCACCGGTCAGAGTGCGGATGCTCCATCAGATG
The DNA here is from genome assembly GCA_035656095.1 of Jiangellaceae bacterium. Taxonomy (GTDB): domain Bacteria; phylum Actinomycetota; class Actinomycetes; order Jiangellales; family Jiangellaceae; genus DASRTE01. The sequence continues at coordinate 4,790 of DASRTE010000076.1, read as the reverse complement.
TCGATCTCATCATCGTCGGTGCCGGGCCGGCTGGCCTCGCCGCGGCCGTATACGCCGCTTCCGAAGGTCTAGGCGTGGCCGTTCTTGAGCGGGAGGCCATCGGGGGCCAGGCGGGAACCACGTCGCTAATCCGAAATTACCTCGGATTCAATAGAGGCATCACCGGGCAAGAGCTGGCGTCACGAGCGTTCCGACAGGCATGGTCGTTCGGGGCGAACGTTCGATTCATGAGGGAGGCCACCGCGCTTCGCCGAGTCCCGGGTTGGTTCGTCGTGAGCGTGTCCGACGGCACTGAAATCCGAGGTCGCGCGGTTATCCTGGCGCAGGGCGTCTCCTATCGTCGTGTCGGGGTGCCCGCACTCGAGGAGCTGGTGGGCGCAGGTGTCTACTACGGAGCGGCCGTAACGGAGGCTCCGACGACGCGTGGCAAGGAGGTCTTCGTAGTCGGTGGTGGGAATTCGGCTGGGCAAGCTGCGGTGCATCTGTCTGGTTTCGCAGCCCGAGTGACCGTCCTCGTGCGTGCTGATTCGTTAGCGGAGAGCATGTCCGACTACCTCGTCAACGAGATGAAAGTCATTCCTAACATCTCGATTGAGTTCGGTTGTCAGATCGTTGACGGGGGTGGACGCAGTCGGCTGGAGTGGCTTGAGATCGAAGATAGAGCTAGCGGTAGCACGCGCCGCGTTGATGCTGCCGCGGCCTTCATCTTGATCGGCGCAGTGTCGGCCACCGACTGGTTGCCGGATGAGATTGCCACGGACCGGTGGGGGTTTGTATTGACCGGCAGGAAGGCTGAGGAATCGCCGCTCTGGACCCTTGATCGCATTCCCTATTCATTCGAAACGAGCGTTCCTGGTGTGTTTGCCGTTGGAGACGTGCGCCAGGGCTCGGTGAAACGGGTGGCGTCGGCGGCTGGGGAGGGTTCTGTCGCAATCCAGTCATGCCATGCTTTTCTTTCACAACATCTCGACGCCGCTGCCGCAGCGGGAGTTTCGGGTCAATAATGCAGTTCCTACCGGCCAGGCGATAGAGTTTGTCAGCTGGCTTGTCTGACGTTCCTCGGCGCTGGCTCGAGACCAAGTGCCCAAGCGGCCCTCGAACAGCGCCGACCACACGACGTCTACACGACCGCCCCGAGCCCCACCACCATCCACCTTCCCGAGCCCGAAACCCTGCCATCTTCCTGACCCGGGACAGTCAGGCTTGGGCGAGACCGGTACGGCCGAGCCACTCGTCGACGGATCTGCCGCTGATCGAACACACCGGCCCGCCGATCAGTTCGCCTGCCGACTCGCGTCCGTCTCTAGAGCGTCGAGGTCCCGCTCGGCGAACAGCCGATGGTGCCACTCCTCGTTGAGGACAATGAGCAGACACTCACGCACCGAGAAGCTCTTCGGCGGTGGCCAGCCGACCCCGTCGACGGGCTCGGTGTGGGCCGTGAGGGACTCGTCGGTCAGGCCGTCGACCACCGTGCTCACGGTGGACATCCGGTCGCGGCGCAGCGCCAGCACCTCGTCGAGTGATGGACGCGCCTCGCGGTCTCGTGGGATCCCCGGAGTGTCCGGCATCTCGTCCCACGGCAGGTCGAGCGGGTCCCACGGACATGGATCGCCGAGAAGGGCCCGCCGCACCCACGCGTCGGTGGCAAACACCAGGTGACGCAGTGTCTCGATGAACGACCACTCGCCGTCCACGGACTCGTGCAGGAGCTCAGGGGCGAGGCTGCGAGCCCGCGCGACCGTGCCGTCCCAGAGCCGCTCGACGATGTCCCACGCTTCCCGGAAGCCGGCGGGGTCGGTGGGGCGCATCTTGGCTCGGTCGGGGTAGCGTCGGTCAAGCTCCGCGTTGACCAAAGGTGCCACGTCGACCCCGTTGACCAGGAGGTTGTGGATCTCGCCGTCGATCCGGGCGTCGACGAGCTCGACACCGCGCATGGCGACTCCGGTCATGTCAACGCCGCGGAGCCGGGCGTGGGAAAGGTCGACGGCGCGGAACTCCGCACCTGTCAGGTCGACACGCTCGAAGTGCGAGCCGCTCAGGTTATCCCCCTTGAACTCAGCCATGGCCGGACCTTAGCCACGCCCGCCGACAGGTCGAATCCGACGCCCTGACATGCCGCAAGTGGTGTGGTCGTGCCGTCGATGGACGTTGTGCATGAGCGGTTTGGCGTGAACGACCGTCGCGGGGCGCACGGTTAGGCGCGAGCCCGAACGCACCAGGCTGAGGCAGCAACCTCGAACGGCGCCGGTGGCAGGAGTTGCGCGCATCGGGTCCGCAGGACATCGCGCCGCGCCTCATCCAGCTGGGTGACGTAGGCACCCGCCGGTCCGACGCCCAGAGTGAAGGGCTCCCACCAGTCAGCGAACGTCGTGAACCGCACTTTGACGGTCAGCGACGTGGGCTCGATGTGCTTCAGGCCGGCCGCTTCGCATAGTTCCGCCAGTTGGCCCTCCCGAGCGCCGGCGAGCTCGGCCTCGCCACGGGCACGCGGATCCATGTCGTGTACGGCCCGCCAAAACGTGGCGAGGGGACCGCCGCCTCCGGCGTGGTCCCACACGCAGGCGGCGACCAGGCCGCCGGGGCGGGTGACCCGTGCCATCTCCTGTAGCCCCGATACGGGATCGGTCATGAAGTGCACGACCAGTTGGGCAAGGGCGAGATCGAAGCTGTCGTCGGGAAAGGGAAGATGCTCGGCAACGCCGGGCCGCACGTCGACCTCAGGGAAGCGCGCGCGTATCGCGGCGACGAACGGGTCGGACGGATCGATGGCCGAGACGGCGTCCGCGCCCAGACGTTCCACCAGTTGCGCAGTCAATCCTCCGGGTCCGCACCCGACGTCCAGCGCTCGATGGCCCGGCCGCATGTGGGCCAGTTCCGCGAACTGCACAGCCAAAGGCTCTGAGTACCGACCCATGAAGCGGGCATAGGCATCCGCCGTGACGTTGAAGGTCATCACTGGAATGTATGCCTCCACAAGCGGTGACCCGCGCCGATCAAGTGCTCAGGTGGCACGACCACGGCTTGTTCATGCCACATGTCGGATTGGCTATTGCACTGAAGCATGCTTCGGCGCGAGCATGGGTCACTCGGCTGTTCAGGACATGACATGGCTCCATGCGGCGAACGACCCCGAGGCAACGCTGTCCCGTCGGGCGGTGCACCGGTGGAAGAACCGCTAGCAGGCTGGCGCCTGGCGGCCGTCGCGGATCGACCGAAGCGGCCGAAGTCCTTGCCGTGGCAGGTCCCGGCGGAGATGGAACTTCGCGTGCTCCCCTGCGACCACGGGATCGAGAGACCAGGGAGCAGACCAGGGCCTTCGACGGTTGCGACGTGTGGACGAGACCATCGAAGACGGGCTCCGGCGCGAGGTCTACGAGAGACCGGACTCTCGATCACCATCGGGGTTCCGGCGTCTACACGAACCTTCCTGCGGGGCAGTAACAGGAGCAGAGGAGTTGAGATCGTGGAAGGCGCGACTGTGTCTGTAGCGGTCGTTACCAGCCGCACAGAGGCGGAACTGATCGTCGGCCTGCTGCGCAGTCACGGCTTGAGAGCAGCCGTGGCGGCAGACGACGCCGGCGGACAGTACCCGCAGCTGCAAATGGAGGGTGTTCGCGTGCTGGTTGCCCCCTCCGACGAGACCTCGGCCCGTCGGTTCCTAGCCGCCGCCGATGACACTCCCGGACCGGTCGGGGGCGGCTGATACAAGGGTGGCTTCTTCAACATGAAGGGCGTCTCCATCCCCGTTGCCGCAACCGTCTTTCCCGGCGAGCAGTATCAGGCGCCGCACAGCTGGGCGGAGCAGGCCTACCCCAACCTCATTTACTTCAACGAAGTCGACGGGGCGGCCACTTCGCCGCCTGGGAGCAGCCGCAGCTCTTCACCGAGGAGATCCGCGCAGCGTTCCGGTCGCTTCGGTAGATGACCGTGTCCGAACATCTGCGCATGCCCTCGCTCGGCGGGGCGGCCGAGTGGCTCAACTCCGAGCCACTCGGCCCCGCCGGACTGCGTGGCCACGTCGTCCTGGTGGACTTTTGGACGCTGACGTGCATCAACTGGCTGCGCCAGGAGCCGTACGTGCGTGCGTGGTCGCAGGCCTACCGAAACGACGGGTTGGTCGTCCTCGGAGTCCACACGCCGGAGTTCTCGTTCGAGCACGAGATCGACCGCGTGCGGCAGGCGACGAAGGAGCGAGGGATCGACTACCCGGTCGCGGTCGACAACGACTACGCCATCTGGAGCGCTTTCGCCAACCACTACTGGCCGGCGCTGTACTTCGTCGACGCGGACGGGATCATCCGCGACCACTACTTCGGGGAAGGCCGTTACGAGCAGTCGGAGCGGGTCATCCAGCGGCTGCTCGGCGTGGAGCGCGGACTCGTCTCCGTCGAAGGGGTCGGCGTGGAGGCGGAGGCCGACTGGGATCACCTGCGGACGCCCGAGACGTATCTCGGCTACGGGCGCAGCGAGCACTTCGCGTCACCGAACGGCGCCGCGTTCGACGAACGCCGCGCCTACCAGCTCCCCGATCAGCTGCGCCTCGGCCAGTGGGCACTCGCCGGCGAGTGGACGATCGGGCGGGAGAATGTCGTGGTCGACCAGGCCGGCGGGAGCATCGCCTACCGCTTCCACGCCCGCGACGCGCATCTCGTGCTGTCTCCCGAAGCGCGAGAGCCAACCCCCTTCCGCGTGCTCCTCGACGGCGAGGCCCCCGGCCCCTCACACGGCGTGGACGTCGACGAAGACGGCAACGGCATGCTCCGGGACGGCCGCCTGTACCAGCTCGCGCG
>DASRTE010000075.1:0-10484 GCA_035656095.1 Jiangellaceae bacterium | reverse complement strand
CCACTCGGTTCTCCTATTGCGTTGTCGCGGGGCCGTGCCCGACGGGCATCGGGGGCCTCGCCGGCCAGGGCAGCGTGCACTCTCCCTATCGAGTGTTGGCGGGCGACAAACAGGGGAGACGGGGGAGTGCAACATCGCGGTCAACGAGCGCCGTGTCGGCACGGCGGACGCGCGCCTTGACAGTCATAGGCGGCGTAATGACGCACCTATGCCGCTCCATCGAACGAGCGGATCGCGGCAGTAGCGGGCATCACCGGCGACACCCCGACACGCTTGACGGCGTCTGGTGAGGCTAGTCCGACACCCGACGCGCCGTGTGCGGGATCGGAGCGTCCTGTTGACCGGTGAGGACGTGGGCGACCAGTTCGCGGCGGCTGCGTACGCCGATCTTGTCGAAGATTGACTTCAGATGGTCTTTGACTGTGTAGGCGGACAGGTGCAGTTCGGCCCCGATCGCATGGGTGGATGCGCCGCGTAGCACGAGCAGCGCGACGTCGTGTTCGCGGGGGGTGAGTCCCAGCGAGCTGAACAGCAGCGGCGCGAGGCTGCTGGGGTGGGCGGGCTCGATGATGACGGCGATGTCGCCGCCGAGGGAGCCGCTCAGGTGTGAGGCGTGGATGAGCAGCCAGTCACCTGTGGTGCTGCGCGCGCGAACGGTCGGGGCGGCGCCCGGCTGGGCGGTTTCGCTGTCGATGCTCTGCAGGCGGGCGGCGACGGCGTACACGGCCATGGGCAAGCGCCCCGGGTCGGGTTGATGATCGGCGATGCGGGCCAGCCACTGTTCGGCCTCGCCGGTGATGGCGGCGACGGTCAGGTCGGGATGAAGGACGACGACGCCGGGGGCGGCGGCTGTCGTGCCATCGCGGTGCGGTGCGGTGAGGCTGTGGCGGCAGCCGTTGCCGAGGTGAGGCGCGAGGCGGCCGATGAGGCGCACCTCGGCGGGGCTGAACCCGTACGGCGAGTCGGCGCGGTGCAGACACAGGTAACCCCAGCACCCGGCGGGTGTGACCAGCGCGGCGCGTAGCTCGTCACCCAGGCCGAGCGGTGACATGATCTCGCGGTATCGGGCGCTGTCGGCGCGCTGGCCGCCAGTGGCCGCGTCCAGCGTCGCGACGCGCCGAGCGCCCGTGGCGAGCGACTGAAACTTGTTCACGTCATAGTGGCCGAACTCGTTGTCTAGGAACTGGGCCGTCGCCATGGCCAGCGGGTCCTCGGCGACCGCGCCGGTGAACAACAGCGTCACCGGGTCGGCGGTGGCGAAGAAGACGGCGTCGACGGGCAGCAGAGCGTGAATGGACCGCACGATCTCGGCCTGAAACGCCGAGCCCTCGATGCCAGCGTAGCAGCGGCGCACCAGGTCACGCTCGCGTCGCGCCGCCGTGCCACCTCGGACCATGCTCCCCATCCTCCGCCCGCCGGGGGCCCAGCGGCACCCCCACCTTCGAGGGATGGTGAGCGCGGAACGGACGGCTCACGGTGTGAGCATGACCCGAACTGAGACAAGCAAGCAGATCGTGACCGAGTTCATCACCGCCCTGTTCACCGAAGGGGACCCGACCGCGATCGACCGCTATCTCGATCCGGGATTCGTCAACCACGACCCACCGTTTCCGGGTGCGCCTGACGGGGCGGAAGGGATGCGAAAGGCCAGCGAGATGTTCCGAACGGCGTTTCCCGATTGGCGCAGCGACATGCAGCAGCTGATCGCCGAGGGTGATCTCGTTGCCGAGAGCTTCATCGCCCACGGAACCCACCACGCCTCGCTGATGGGCGAAACGCCGTCTGGACGCCAGGTCGTCCTCCGCGGCATCAACATATTCCGCATAGCCCACGGGAAGATCGTGGAACGCTGGGGGCAACTGGACCAACTCGGCCTGCTACAGCAACTCGGCCTCGCGCCACCCGCCGCCGTGACGGGATGATGACCTGCTCAACAAGGCGTCCTGGGCGTGCCGATGAACTCGACCCGCCCCACCGCTCGCAGGCTGATCCGGTCGTTAGCTCGGCGGCGCCGACAGGCGGCGCTATGACGCACGTTCGCGAGCGCGGGAATCGCGGATGAGTGCCTGTGAATCTCGACCAGGCGCACAGCTACGGGGCCACCGGCCGCGAGCCCTGTTTGGTGATCCGCCGACGTCTCATCGTCGTCCGACTCCCGGAGTTCCGCGAGGCCATCGGGATCCTCGAGCCCTTCGCACGCCGAACCACGCACTCGCGTCGGTGCCATCCCTTCGCCGCGTGGTCGGCCGTGACGTCGTGACCGGGCGGCATGATCAGGTGTGCCAGTTGAGCGTCATAGCTGGAGCTCGAGAAACACCCGTTTTCGCACGTGAGATCGTGCTGGCGCAAGTCAGTCCGTACGTGTACTCAGCTGATTTGAGTTAGGCCGAACGCGGAATGACGCGCCTACCCAGCAGGTGAGAGCTGGTGACATTTGACGGTCGCAACCCGCACGTGTCGTGCCGTCGGAGGCGGCACCGAGTCCTACATTGTTGACATGGCTGACGTCCTTCTGGGCATCTTGGCGATCGTCGCCGGGGCTGCCATGCTCTTCGCAGGCCAGTTCGTGCTGCGGCTCGTGATCCCCATCTGGGGCTTCTTTGCCGGGTTTGCCTTCGGTGCGGGACTCGTCGCCGAACTCGCGGACGAGCGGTTCCTCGGAACTGTGCTCGGATGGGTGCTGGGCCTAGTCTTCGCCCTGATCTTCGCGATCCTCGCGTACCTCTACTACTACGTCGCCGTCACTCTCGCGATGGGGGCGTTCGGCTTCGCGATCGGCTCGGGTCTGGTCGTCGCCCTCGGGATCGCCTGGAACTGGGTGGCTGTACTGGTGGGCCTGGTCATCGGTGTGGTCTTCGGCCTCGTGTCGATCTTCGCCAACATGCCGATGATCGTGCTTGTCGTCTTCAGCTCCTTTGCGGGGGCCGTCGGTGTGGTCGGCGGGCTGATGCTGCTGGTGGGCTCGCTGAACTCCGCCGACTTCACCAGGGGCGACTTCACCGACACCGTCGAGAATGGCTGGGCCTGGTCGCTGCTGGTGCTGGTGCTGGCCTTCGCGGGCATCTTCATCCAAGCCAGGCAGAGAGTCTTGATGCGCCGCACGGTCCAGGAAGCCTGGTTCACCGAGAGCAGATGACTCGGGAACATGCGGGCGGCGGTCGACGCACGTGGGTCCGCAAATGCTGGCTGCTCGGCGACAACGCCGCTGGGCGCCCCCACCAGCGGAAGGGCCACAAGCGGCGGTAAGTCCAACGCGGCCGGTGGCTCTCATAGGAAAGGAGTGTGCTCGGCCAGGGGGAAGGCGCCTTCTCATCGTTCAGTCCGCGATCTGCGCTGCGCCCTGCCGCTTCAACGAATCGAGTCCGTCACGCATGGCCTGGAGTTTCTCCGGGGAGTGACCGACCCAGTCGACGAGCTCGCCTACCACGCGCAGCGGCTCGCGGGTGCGGAAGGACTGCGTCGGATTCCCGGGGAACCTCTTGTCCGTGACGTTGGGGTCGTCCTCGAACTCGCCTCTCGGCTGAACGATGTAGATACGTCCGCGGCCCTCACCCGCAGCGAGCTCGGCACCCCAGGTCGCGGCGTCGAGGGTCGCGGTGAAGTAGACGTAGTTCATCACCCGGCCCTCCTCGAAGTTCGACTCGCGGCCGGGCACCAGCATCTCGCCGACGGCGAGGTCGGCCTTCGTGCCGTGCAAGTAGACACCGGCCTCGTAGACCTCGAACGGCACGGGCTCCTTCGCGGCGCTCATGCGCCGACAGTAGTTGTCGCGCTGGGCGGAGAAGCGGTTTCAGCACCGATCCGCCACTGCCCGGGCGAGTGGTGCCCCTGAACCTTCTGCCTGGCTTCGAGCTGACCTGGCCGTCACGACTGTGCCCCGCGGTGGTGAGTCTGAGCCGATCCGCGGTGCACTTGGGCCGCTTCGCGGCGGAAGGACGCAGGTGTCAGCCGGGCCGATCATGCTCCTTGCGCCGTGACGATCGTTCGCAGATGACGGACATAGGGGGACGCGCGCCTACGCGAACCGGCAGCGCGTGAGGACGTGGGCAGTTGGGAGCCGCTGTTACCGGTGCCCTCAAGACGGTCGGGGCAGAGTGGTCGCTTCTACTCCAGCACCGGGAACGGGCAACGTCACGCAGATTTCCGTCGTGCCGATGTCGCGCCGTTCGACCATCCGTCCGTAGCCCAGAGTGACGATCCGGTCGGCGACGTCGGTGAGGTCGGGCATGTTGATATCCACCACGACACGGACGTCCAGGCGGCCGTGGACGCTGGTGACATCGACGTGGCCTGAGGCTTCGCGCGTCGCCTCCTCCACCAGTTGGTACACCGTCGTCTCCGTCGCTTGGTCCAAACGCTCGATTGTCGCGGTCCCGATCGAGAGGGGTCGTGTCTCGGCGAGCGACCGGAGGGCCGCCGACACTCCGGCGTCGACCAGCACAGGTGGCGACAGTCCCTGTGCGGTGGACCGGACGTCCGCGATCGCCAGGGTTAGCTCACGGCGCGCCTCCTCCACGAGCGGCCCGGGACAGCGTCGGGCAAGCAACTGGAGCCCGAGTGCCATGCCGACCAGCCGCTGCTGCGCGCCGTCGTGCAGGTCCCGTTCGAGCCGCCGGCGGCCGTGCGCCACAAGGATCCGGGCGGCACGGGCACCTACGCCGTCGAGGTGAAGCGGCGCAGCAACTGAGCACCGCGCCGGTCCTCAGCTGCGGAACAGTGCCACCTTCAGCGCGCCGGTATCGGCCGGCCGGGAGAAGGCGTCGTAGGCGTCCTGCATCTCGTGGATGCCGTACCGGTGCGTCACCAGGCCCTCGACGTCGAGCCGCCGGCTGGCCAGCATGCGCAGCAGCGTGGGCGTCGTGTTCGTGTCGACCAACCCCATCGTCACGGTCACGTCGCGGATCCACAGGGTCTCCAGGTGCAATGTGGCCGGGCTGCCGTGCACGCCCACGTTCGCGACGTGACCGCCCGGCCGCACCAGGCTGGTGCACATCTCGAAGGTCTCCGGTATGCCCACGGCCTCGATGGCCACGTCGGCACCCAGGCCGTCGGTCAGTTCGTTCAGAGCGCCCAGCACGTCGTCACCCGGGTCCAGGGCCGCATCGGCACCGAATCGCTTGGCGGCGTCTCGGCGCGCCGGGGCGGAGTCGACGACGACGATAGCCGACGGTGTCAGCAGCCGCGCCGTGATGATGGCAGCGAGGCCGATCGGGCCGGCCCCCACGATGACGATGACGTCGCCCGGGCGGACGGCACCCGAGGTCACCCCGACCTCGAACGAGGTGGGCAGGATGTCGGCGAGCATGAGCGCCGACTCGTCGCTGACCGAGTCGGGCAGCGCGTGCGTCGACGTGTCCGCGAACGGAACCCGAACCTGCTCGGCCTGCGTGCCGTCGATGCGATGCCCGAGGATCCACCCGCCGCCGCCGAGGCACTGCCCGTACCTCGCCTCGCGGCAGAAGCGGCACCGGCCGCAGGCGCTGATGCAGGAGATCAGCACGCGGTCACCCGCCTGAACCCGGCGGACCCCGGCGCCGACCTCGGTCACGGTGCCGACGGCCTCGTGACCGAGGATCCGCGGTGGCTCAGCGGTGGGCACGTCCCCCTTGAGGATGTGCAGGTCCGTTCCACAGATGGTGACCGCGTCCACGCGCACGACGGCGTCCTCGGGGTCCTGGATCACGGGGTCCGGGACGTCCTCCCAGGACCTCCGGCCGGGACCGTGGTAGACCAGCGCTCTCATGTCAGCCTCCTTGTCGAGGGTGGGGTCGGTTCATACCCGAGTGGGCGGCTCGGTCACGAGCACGTCGCTGACCTCGCGACGTGGCGTGGGCGCCGCGTTCGGCCCGTAGCCGAAGCGGAGCAGCAGCTGTGGATGCCCGGGCAGACCGAGCTCCCGCGCCAGCTGGAGCCGCATCGACGAGATCTCGATCGGTTGGTTCAGGAACGATGCCTGCAGGCCTGCCGCCGTCGCCGTGAGAAGCACCCGCTGCAGTGCCTGGCCGGCAGCGATCCAGTCGGGCTTCTCGTCGGTCGACGTGACGATCAGTGCCAGGAGTGCGGACCACCGGGACAGCTCGTCGTCCTTGGCGGCCTGCGACGTGCCCACGTCGAAGGTGCGCACCATCAGCGGGCCGACGACGGACTGGAGCTCCGACAGGCCGAGGGCGTAGCCCGGCATGCCGTCGTCGCGCACCGGGTGGCTGGTGCGCATCCAGTGGGACAGCTCGCGGCGGAAGGCCGGCTCGGACATCTGGATGAAGTCGGCATCGGTGACGAACCACGTCACCTTGTGACGCTGCTCGTCGGGGACGTCGAACAGCCACGCACCTTCGGCGAATGCCGCGTTGCGCAGGTCGTGGACGGTTTTCTGATCGACCGGTGTCTGGTCGAACGCACTGCGGCAGGTGTGGCGGTTGGTGATCGCGGGGAACAGGTTCTCCGTCTCGGCGTTCGGTGTCGCGGACCGGCCGGTGAGTTCCACCCGGGCAAGCAGGTCGCTGTCCGTGCCGTTCGGCAGGATGGAGACGTCGACGCCTTCGCCGATGTGACTCAGGGCCAGCGTCAGGTTGTACAGGGCGGCGCCACAGCTCATGACCAGCTCACGGTCATCGGGATCGACCACCGGCAGGCGCCGGCGGCGATCGGCGTACACCTCGACGGCCTTGCCCTCGACACGGAACAGCCACGGCTGGCTGTTGTGGCTGCTCGGCGCGAGCACCGCGTACCGCAGCGCAAACCGCAGCAGGTCGGCCGTGTTGCCGGCTGCCGGGAAATCGGCGTCGTCGACCAGCCATGACTGGTGTCGATCCGCAACGGCCATCCGTACCACCCCTCATGCCAGGCGCGACACGTTCAGCGAATCGCGGCGGGTTCAACCCCGGCAGGGTCGTAGGTCCCGGCCGAGGAGGCCGGTGGTCACCAAGCCTGCGATCCAGGCCGAAGGTCCCTCGACTCGGCCACGCGATGACGTCAGGCTGACGATCACGGTCGCTGCACCGGCGCGAGGGCGGGTGCGCGCGCCGATGTGATCGGAGGGCCGTCACGATGCTGGACCAGCAGCCCGCCCCACCCGTCGACGGTCTCGGTGTCGCCGCCGAGCACGCCACGCTCCGCGTGCCGGTGGCCGAACCGGGTGAAACGGTCGACCAGGTCCTCGAATCGATGCGGGGACACCGGTTCGACAGCGCCGCCGTGGTTGCCGTCTGCCAGGCCGGCCGGCTCGTCGGACTCGTGACGATCGAGCGACTCCTGGCGGCGCCGGCCGGCGCGGCCGTCGGGGACGTGATGGACGAGCGGCCACCGACGGTCGGGCCGGGAACCGACCAGGAACACGCGGCCTGGGCGGCGGTCCATCACGGTGAGTCCAGCCTCGCGGTCGTCGACGACTCCGGCCGGTTCCTCGGCATGATCCCGCCGCAGCGACTCGTCGCCGTCCTCCTCGAGGAGCACGACGAGGACCTGGCGCGCCTCGGCGGCTTTCTCGGCTCGGCGGCGTCGGCGCGAGCCACGAGCGAGGAGCGGGTGACCCGCCGGCTGTGGCACCGGCTGCCGTGGCTGCTTCTCGGGTTGGCCGGTGCGATGTTCGCCGCAGGCATCCTGGGTGCCTTCGAGCAGGAACTCGAGCGCCAGGTTCTGCTGGCGCTTTTCGTCCCCGGCGTCGTGTACATGGCCGACGCCGTCGGAACGCAGACCGAGACCCTCATCATCCGGGGGTTGTCCGTCGGCGTGGGGATCGGCCGGGTCGCCCGACGGGAGATCATCACCGGCCTGCTCGTCGGGCTGTTGCTCGCGGTACTGGCCCTACCGGTCATCCTGGTGATCTGGGGAAACCCGGAGGTCGCGGTCTCCGTGGCCCTCGCCCTGCTCGCCGCCTGCTCGATCGCCACGGTGATCGCCATGGCGCTGCCCTGGGTCTTCAATCGGTTGGGGAAGGATCCCGCCTTTGGTTCCGGCCCGCTGGCCACCGTCGTGCAGGACCTGCTGTCGATCGTCGTCTACCTCGTGATTGCCAAGGCTCTCATCACGTGACGGTCCGTTGCCCCTGGCCGTTCGTCACGTGCGCGCGACCGCGACAGGGACGCTTGCGTGGCGGAGCATCGCCTGGCTCACCGAACCGAGGAGCATTCCGGCGAACCTGCCCCGGCCGTGCGAGCCGACGACCAGCAGGACGGCGCCGGCGCAGGCCTCGATGAGCGCCTGTGCCGGGCGTCGCTGGACGCGAAGCGAGATCACGTCGACGTCCGGGTACTTGTCGGCCCATCCGGCAAGGGACTCCGCCAGCACACGGCCGGCAGCCATGTCGTACTCGCCGAGGTCGCGCACGTCGGTCATCCACGGGTCCGGCTCGTACTGCCAGGCGTGGACCGCTGTCAGCCCGATTCCGCGGCGCGACGACTCCTCGAACGCGAAGCCGACCGCACCGGAGGAGGCGTCCGATCCGTCGACGCCGACGACGACACGCCCGGCGTTCGGGCCGGTTGTCGGCTCACCCGAGTGGGGAATGCGCGCGACGATCACGGGACACGGTGCGTGCGCGGTCACGTGCGTGGCGACGGACCCGAGCCCCACCTTGGATGTGTCGAACCTCTGCCCCGAGCCGAGGACCAGCAGACGTGCACCGGACGCCGCCTGCACCAACTGCTCGACGACCTGACCGGGCCGTACCTCGTGCCCGACGTCGATTCCCGGCGCCACCGTGCGCGCCTTCCCGGTCGCGTTCTCGACGATCTCCGACGTCACCGCGCCGAACCGGGCGAGCACCAGATCGGCCAGGTCGTAGCTCATCATCGGCGGCACGGTAGGTGGGGTCGCGACGTGGACGAGCCGCAGGGGCAGTGATCGCATCGACGCCTCCTGCGCGGCCCACCGGATGGCGATGTCGTCCGAGGTCGACCCGTCGAGTCCGACGGCGACGAACGGCCTCACGGCATTCATCCGGAGCCTCCTGGGTCGGCACTCGGCGCTCTCGCGGTCACCGGGTTGTCGGTCACGATGCGCTCCTCTCGAGTCGTCCGGCTTACCAGCCCAGCATCTCGCTGGTCGGCCAATTCGTCTGCGTGAGCACCCAGATGACGGCCACGTTGATCGCCACGCCGAAGCTCAGCCAGGGATGGAAGAACAGGGCGAGCAGTGCCAACGACGCCGACGCACCTGCCACCGACGCCGCCTGCCACCAGTCCTGATGCGCCAGGAGCCCGATTCCGGCGACGACGAATATCAGCGCCGTGATCGCCGCCAGGGTCAGCGCGAGGTGGCGGAGCCGCCGACGGAACAGCCACGATCGGACCGGGTCGAATGGTGCATCATCGGCGGCCGGTGGCGCGTACACGGCCACGTGGATCAGGCCGTGGGCGATGAGGAACAACCCGATCACGACGGTCCAGCCCATGATCACCTCCGCTCAGGGCGAGCGTCGGACATCCCCGACGCCGGGCACAGGGTCCTTCGGCCCGCTCGCCGCCGCCGTTCGTCCCTGGCAGCTTCGGGACAGGAGTGTGATCGTGGAGCCAGGCCGAGATCACGGAGGAGATCCGATGCGCCAGACCCAGCGCGAACGGCCGGTTCTCGTGGGCGTCGACGGCTCGGACGAGTCCGATGCGGCCCTCGACTGGGCGACCGGCGAAGCTGTTGCACGGCGCACCTCGTTGCGCGTCGTGCATGCCTTCATCTGGCCCCTGCTGACACACGTGCCTCTGGGGCCGTCGCCGTACGGTCCGACTGACGGCGGGCTGCGATCCGCCGCCGAGCGCATCGTCGACGAGGCCGTCAGGCGTGCCGCTGCCGGATCCCCGGGGCTGGAGGTCGACGGCGCACTCGTCACCGGAAGCGCCGGCACCGTGATGCTGTCCGAGTCCGAGCACGCCCAGCTCGTCGTCGTCGGCTCCCGCGGCCTGGGTGGGTTCGCCGGGCTGCTGCTGGGCTCGGTCAGCGGTCATCTGGCCGCCCACGCCCCGTGTCCCGTCGTCGTGCTGCGCCCTGCGCACGCACTTCGCCGTGGCGGAGGCGGCACGCCGGCGACGTGCATCGTCGGCGTCGACGACCCGGATGCGTCCGATCACGTCCTCGAGTTCGCGTTCGCCGAGGCTTTTCGGCTCGGCGTCGGCCTCACCGCGGTCCACTGTATCGAGCCCCTGCCGGCGCTCTACGGCGTTCCTGTCGACGTCGCCGCGACGGCAGCGGCGATGCAGAGACATCTGAGCGACGCCGTCGCCGCCTGGGAACTGAAGTACCCGACGGTCCGAGCCGAGTCGCAGGTCGTGTCGGGATCTCCGGGGCGGGTGCTCAGCGAGATGTCGCGACGTGCGCTGTTGCTGGTCGTCGGCTCACACGGGACCGGCGGGTTCCGCGGCATGCTCCTCGGATCGGTGAGCCGCCAGGCACTCCATCACGCAGCGGCGCCCGTCGCGATCGTCCGAGGTT
This sequence comes from Jiangellaceae bacterium, assembly GCA_035656095.1. Lineage (GTDB taxonomy): Bacteria > Actinomycetota > Actinomycetes > Jiangellales > Jiangellaceae > DASRTE01. The sequence continues at coordinate 62 of DASRTE010000075.1, read as the reverse complement.
CACCCGCCGGCACGGCGGGTGAGACGGGTGCATCCGATGAAGATACTGATCAGTGAACAGCG
>DASRTE010000074.1:0-4038 GCA_035656095.1 Jiangellaceae bacterium | reverse complement strand
TGACCGGGGTCGATGTGGTCCGCCCACAACGAGCGAGGCTCGTACAGATGCTCGTCGGAATCGATGATCGTTGCAGACACCGCCTCCACTCTGCCGCGCCCGCGTGATCCGTGCCGAGTCGGCAGTGGGCCAAGCGGCGTTCGAATGGGCCGTCAACCGGCACATCCGAACGCGCGTCCGGGCCGGTGTCGACACCTCCCGATCGAGGCCGGCGCCCTCGCATCGTGCGCCGGCCTGGTCGCGCGCCGGCAGGTCCCGATCTCCACCATTCCTCCCCGGGGTCTTCATGACCACGGGGTCCGGGGCCGCGCACGATCGTCTCATGACCGACACGATCGACCTGCGACCCGGCGATCCGGCGGTGTCGTCCCACAGCCCCGTAGCCCACGGCGTGGCCGTGGACGTGCTCGCCGTGACCCGCCACGCACGAGGCCGGCAGCTCCTGCACGAGGTGTCTTTCTCGGTGGCGCCCGGCGAACTGGTCGCCCTGGTCGGCGGCAGCGGCGCCGGCAAGACCACGCTGCTCGAGACCATGGCCGGGCTGCGGCCGCCGTCGTCCGGGGCCGTGCTGCACGACGGTGCCGCCATGGGGCACGGCGCAGCCCGAATCGGGTTCGTCCCCCAGGACGACATCATCCACCGGGATCTGCCGCTGCGTCGCACGCTGCGCTACGCGGCCGGCCTGCGGCTGCCTGCAGGCACCGACGCGGCCGGGATCGCGCAGACCATCGACGAGACCCTGCACGACCTCGACCTCGCCGACCGGTCCGACGTCCGGGTGGGCAGCCTGTCGGGCGGGCAGCGCAAGCGGGCGAGCATCGCGGTCGAGCTGCTCACCCGGCCTCGGCTGCTCTTCCTCGACGAACCCACGTCGGGCCTCGACCCGTCGACGTCCGAGGACGTGCTGGCCGTGCTGCGACGCCTGGCGAGCCGGGGCGTCACCGTCGTCTTCACCACGCACGACCCGGCCGAGATCGACGCTTGCGACCGCGTCGTGTTCCTGGCCCGCGACGGCAACCTGGCCTTCGAGGGGACGCCGACCGAGGCCCGGGCCTACTTCGAGGTGGACCACCTCGCCCGCATCTATCGGCTCCTCGCCGAGGAGGCATCACCCGAAGAGTGGGCCGCCCGGTTCGCCACGGCCCGGATGGAGCGAAAGGTCCGGGCGGCGGCCGGACCGGCGGCACCCGTGTCCGAGCCGCCAGCGGGCCCGCTCGACCACGCACCCGATGGCCGCGGAGTGGGTCCGCTGCACCAGTGGCTGCTGCTGAGCCGGCGGAGCGCCGACGTGATGGTCCGCAACCGGCTCACGCTGGCGGTGCTGCTCGGATCCCCTGCGTTGGTGACGACGATGATGGCGGTGCTGTTCCGCCCGGGGGCGTTCGCACCGCAGGGAGCCGAGGCACTGGGCCCGGTGCAGATCGTGTTCTGGATCGCGTTCGCCGGCTTCTTCTTCGGGCTCACTTACGGCCTGCTCCAGATCGTGGGCGAGATGGCCGTCTTCCGACGGGAGCGGTTCGCGGGGCTGAGCGTGGTGGCGTATGTGCTGTCGAAGGTCGCGGTGCTCACCCCTCTGCTCGCCGTGGTCGCCGCCACCCTGCTCGGTGTGCTGAGGGTCCTCGACCGCCTGCCCGCCCTCGGGTGGGAGACGTATTCGGCCCTGTTCGTGACGCTGCTCGCCGAGTCGGTGGCCGCGCTTGCACTGGGGTTGCTCGCATCGGCGGCGGTGGCCGACCCCGCCCAGGCGACGCTCGCCCTGCCGATGCTGTGCTTTCCGCAGGTGCTGTTCGCCGGCGCCATCGTGCCGGTCGGCGAGATGGCGGCACCCGGCCGGCTCATCAGCTTCGGCATGGCCAACCGGTGGGCCTTCGAGTCGCTGGGCCGGCTGCTGCCTCTCGATGTCGAGACGGGCGGCGGCACAGTCGTGGCGTATGCCGATGCGTTCAGTGGTTCGGCTCTCATCGGCTGGGCGGTGCTTGCCGGCTCGGCCGTGGTGCTGACGGTTGCGACCATGTGGGTGCTGCACCGGAAGTGCCGCCCTGGGCGGCCGTAGGCGGCCTGTGCACGCGGCGCTCGCCCGTCTGAGCGACCGCGACCGAGAGGTCCTGCTGCTGGTCGCCCGGATGGCCATGAATCTGACCCGGGCCGCCGGCACACCCCGCCCGCCGGTTCGCAGCGGCCGGCCGCGGGACAGGTCCACCGTTCGGGGTCCTCGCTCCCGAGACCGGAACCAAGGAGGGTGTGACGATTCGCGTGCTTCCGTACGGCTACGTCGCCCACGACGACGCCAGCAACCCAGCCGCTCCGATCGAGGTGCGCATCACCATGGGCGCTGACGAGGCGATCCAGGAGATTCACGCAACCTGGGGCGGTGCCTCGTCCTGGAGCTACCGACTCAGCTTCAGCGGCTTCGGCTCGACCCCGGCGCCGACCGTGCCGGACAACGTCGAATCGCTCTGCGTGCTCCGGGGCACACCCTGCCCGCAGCCGACGCCTAGCGGCTGATGACCGCCGTGGTGCACAGGCGCTGAAGCCTCTTCAGGCGCCGGAAACGCCACCGGCATCGACCGTGGTGTTTCGATCGCTCCTCCGGTGGCTGAGGAGCCGTCCCAGCGACGGCTCCTCAGCCGCGTCCGGCGCCCCGGTAACGTGGCTGCCAACCGTGATGTCAGCACGTCGACCATGAAGGCAATCACCTACGCAATGCACGGCGACCCGTCTGTGCTGGAGCTCGTGCAGCGCGCAACTCCCGAGCCCGGTGAGGGCGAGATCCGGATCCGGGTGCTCGACTCGGGAGTGAACCCGACCGACTGGAAGTCACGCAGCGGCGGCTACGGCCGGGCGCTCACGGAGCAGACGGTCCCGAACCAAGACGGCGCCGGCATCGTCGACGAGACCGGGCCCGGCGTGGACGGCCTCGCCGTCGGTGATCGCGTCTGGGTCACCCTCGCCGCCGACGGCCGCCCGGCGAGCGGCACCGCCCAGGAGTACACGGTCGTGCCGGCCGAGCGAGCCTTCCCGCTCCCGCGCGGGGCGGACTTCGAGCTCGGAGCCAGCATCGGGATCCCCGGCGTCACTGCGCACCGCGCGCTGATTGTTGCGGAAGACGGCCCGACGCGGCTCCAACCCAACGCCCTCGACGAGAGGACCGTGCTGGTCGCAGGTGGTGCCGGGGCCGTCGGCAATGCCGCAATCCAGCTCGCCCGGTGGGCGGGCGCGACGGTGATCGCAACAGTGAGCGGTGACGCCAAGGCACGCCTTGCCACGGCGGCCGGCGCGCATCAGGTCGTCAACTACAAGCGCGCCGACGCCGCCAAGGAGATACGTCGGGCGGCCCCCGACGGCGTCGATCTCGTCGTCGAGGTCGCGGCGGGCGCGAACGCAGACATCGACCAGGCCGTGCTCCGGCCGCGCGGGACGATCTCCATCTACGCCAACGACGGTGCCGCCCCGTTCAACCTGGACGTCCGGCGCAACATGGGACTCAACGCGCGCTACCAGTTCATCCTGCTCTACACCGTCGGCTGGCAGCGGATCGCCGCCGCCGCCGCCGACATCAACCGGGCGATCGAGGACGGCGCGTTCCAGGTCGGCGAGCAGTTCGGCCTGCCGCTCCACCGCTTCGGTCTAGAGGACACCGCTGCGGCGCACTCCGCCGTCGAGAACGGAGCGGTCGGAAAGGTGCTCATCTCGGTCGGCGGCTAATCCTGGCTAACGAGGCAGCTCCCCGAGCACCTGGAAGAGCCTTGCGATGTCGCGGTGCTCGTAGCCGAGCTGGGCTGCCTTGGTCAGCACCTCGTCTGCGGCCCGGGCCGAGGGGACGGGGACGCCGAGCTCGCCGGCTGTGTCCAGGGCGAGGCGGATGTCCTTGTGCATCAACCCGATGTCGAACCATGCGTCGTCGGGGAGGTCGAGGACGAGCGGAGCGCGCGCCTTGAGCATCGGCGAGCCAATGGGGCTGGCCGTCATCACGTCGAGGGCAAGCTCGCGGTCGACCCCGTCGCGCTCGGCGATCAAGAGGCCCTCGGAGAGTGCCAG
>DASRTE010000073.1:0-2083 GCA_035656095.1 Jiangellaceae bacterium | reverse complement strand
GACGACTTCCTGCCCGGCAGTCACCACGTGTCGGAGCGGTGAAGGATCCGCGGGCGATCGTCGATTCGTAGCGGTTGACGATCACATTCCGGCGGGACAGGTGGTGCCCGAGGTCGATGCCCGTCGACCTCGGGCACCATCGTCTGTAGGTCCGTAGGTCCGACCCGCACCCGGGCATGACGATTTGTCACGACAACCGGGCTGGGGCTTGCAACCCCTTCGGAAGTCCCTCGACGTCGAGCACCCGGAAAGACCGACCACACCACGCAGGCCCGGCCTGTGAACCCGAGAACGACCAATCACGCCCGGAGCCGCGGTCCCCGGGCATTCCCGTCCGCGGACCGCCTCGCGTCCGGTAACGGACGTGGGGGTCGACGCGTTCTTCATGTGGACGGCTCGGACCGGTGCCGAGCCGTCTTGCGGAGCCGGGGTAGGGACACCAGCTGGGGACGGGCGGGCGTCCCCGGCTCCCTCGGGTGCCGCGTCACTCGTCGGGCAGCAGCGCCTCGAAGCCGGCCTCCTCGGCCACGTGCCGAAGGGCGGGCGAAGCGTCACTGACTCGGAAGGCCACGCCTGCCTCACTGGCCGCACGACGCGTCCGCACCAAGGCCGTTCGCGACGGTCGAGGCGGGTGATCAGCTCGTGCTTACGTGGGCGTGGGTGCTGGCGGCGGAGGGGCCGGTGGTGTCCGCACTGGTTCCCCAGACTCGTCCGTGACCACGTCGCGCCGGCGGGCGCGGTGGCCTGCCACGGCGATTGCGCCCAAACCCACGACGACTGTGGCCAGAGACACGAGCCAGCCGAGGACCGGGACCAGGGCGATGACCCGCAAGATGCCCCAGCCGACCAGGAAGGCGACGATCGGTGACGCCCTGCTGATGACGCGGCGGCCGAAGATCCATGCTCCCGCGGTGTATCCGATGCCGTAGATCAGCCCGAGGGCGAGTAACAAACCGATCCCGAGGGGGAGCCCGACAAGGGTGACCATGGCAATGGCAGCGGCGATGGGCAGACCGATCAAGAGCACCAGTCCCCACAGGATCACCGGCCCGAAGCCGCGGGCGGCGGCCGCGTCGACCGCGGCCGCGGCGCGGGGCGCGAGCAGGCCCAGCAGCAGACCCAGAAGCAGGCTCGAGACGGTGAACGCCAGCCACACGGCGAGCCAACCCACGACCGAGGCGGCATTGCTCCACGCCCGCGGGTTCCAGCGCTCCCACGACCCATCGAGGCGGCCATCGCCCTCTAGGACCGGCCGGTGCCGGGACACGACATCGCCCTCGATCCGCCCGCCGTCGGCAACGGTAACCCTGCCGTCCGCGGCGACTACGTCCTCACGGGCCGTGCCTCGTATGAGGACGTCGCCGTTGAAGGCGACAAGCGCATCGTTCACCGTGCCGTCGACCACGACGGGACCGTCGAAGATGACGACATTGTCGACCGTCTCGCCCGCTCGGACGTCGGCCCGACCGGTCAGCACGACGATGTTGTCGGGCTCCTCTTCGGCCTGCGCACCCGCCGCCGGCGCAGCCGCCGCAAGGGCGGCTAGCGCGAGGAGCAGGACGATGAACACCCTGACGACGAAGCTCATGGTGTCGCCTCCTCCCGGCCATGATCGCGGACCCCATAGGTTCAGGAGAAGCGCCACGCCCCGACGGCTGGCTCGCATACCTGGTCCTCCGTAGTGATGAGGACCGTGTCCGGGCGGTGGTCGACGACGTGTTGGGTAAGACTGCTGAGGACTGGCTGAGGACCGAAGGGGTCTCATGACCACACCAGCCGACAGTGTTTCCTCTGGTCAGAGCGCGAAACGGACCGTCCACATCGTCCCCCACACCCACTGGGACCGGGAGTGGTACCGGTCGTTCCAGTCCTTCCGCCTGCGGCTGGTCGACCTGCTGGACCGCCTGATCCCCCAGATGGAGAGCGATCCGGCGTACGCCCGGTTCCTGCTGGACGGGCAGCTCGCGGTCGTGGACGACTACCTGGCGGTGCGGCCGGAGGCCGAGGAGCCGCTCCGGCGGCTGGTCGGCAGCGGCCGGATCTCGATCGGGCCGTGGTACACGCTCCCCGACGAGTTCCTGGT
>DASRTE010000072.1:0-41560 GCA_035656095.1 Jiangellaceae bacterium | reverse complement strand
GATTCCTCAGCATCTTCCCCGCGATGCTGCTGGTGGTCGCCGTGACCTCGCGGATTCTCCAGGCCAATCCGTCGCTGCGTGACGACCTGATCGACCAGATCGTGCCCGAGCGGTTCCACGACATCGTGGCCGAGGGGTTGGCGTCGATGCCCGACACCGGCTGGCCCTACGTCGTCGGCGTCCTCGGTCTGCTCTATGCGGGCACCGGCGTGGTGGGGTCGGCGTACGTCACCCTCAACCATCTGGTCGGCATCCGTCATCGCGACCGGCGCGGCTTCGTGGCGCGGTATGCCTACAACGCGCTCGTTCTGCTCGTCGTTCTCCTCGGCGCTGTGGTCGGCTCCGGCACGGGCCTGCTGGTCGCGGCACTGCCCGGCGCCGGCCTGGTCGAGCGGTCCGCGAGCTTCCTCGGCATGTTCGCCGTCATCTTCGTCGTCCTCGTCACGGCCGCGAGGCTGCTGATCGTCCGCCGAATCTCGCTTCGAGCAGCGTGGCCGGCGGCGGCCATCGGGGCGCTTCTCACGGCCGCGATCATTTCAGGCGGCTCGACGCTGGTCGCGATGTCCACTGCGGGCGCGGGTGCCGTCTACGGCAGCTTCGCCGCCGTCGTCGGGATCTTCGCCGTCATGTACTTCGTCAGCCAGTCATTGGTGTTCAGCGCGGAGACGGCCGTCGTGCTGCGCCGCAGGCTATGGCCGCGCGCACTCGACCAGGCCAGGCCGACCGCCGCCGACGTCCGGGCCCTCACCATGCTGGCGCGCGAGCAGGAGCGCGTTCCCGGGCAACGGGTCGACGTGCGATTTGTCGAGGTCGCCAGCTGAGGGGGCCATGCCATCGTCCTGCTCTCGCGTGCTGCGCTGCGAGCGCGGTGCTAGTCGCCGGGGCGCCCCCCGATGGCGGCTCGGCGCCGGGCGGTACGCGCGACGCCGGAGATGAGGGACGTGATGGCGATACCGATCACCAGGTAGATGAGTGCACTGCCGATCTTCGACTCCATGCTCTCGTCGGTGACGAACGGGGTGAGCGTCACGACGATTGTGAGCAGTCCCATGATCCAGCCGAAGAACGACAGGGCTCGGGGGGTCGTCAGCATCAGAACGTGGACCAGCGCCGTTGCCGCCAGTGCGGCGGCCGCGGCGTACACCATGAGTGCTGTGGTCTGCGAGCCGAAGAGACCATCGTCGGGCGGGTAGATGACCGGCGTGTCGAACAGGTCGCGGACGACCAGAATGCCGACCAGCGCGATGAGGGCAGCCACCAGTGCGGTGGCCGCGCCACCGGCCCAGAGGGTGCCCGCGTGGACGGGGGCACCACTCGGAGCGGCCGGAGAGGTGTGGCTCATGGCGGACCTTCCATGACTCGTCTCCAATGTCGCCGATCGCGACGCTCGGGTCACCACCTACGGTCGAGCAGTCGGGGGGTGCCGTCTTCACCCGACCCGGGTGAGGACGGCACACGCCGTCGTTCACGCTCGACCTGCTGAGCACGAGCATAGGCTCACCGGCATGGTAGACGCCGACCGCAGCTGCCGGCGGCGCCGTGTCACAGCACAGTGGGGCATGGGCTTTCGGGGGACGGCATGGGGCGGGTTCTGACCGGGATGATCGCGGCCGCCTACGTGACCGACAATCCGGCCGGCGTCGCACGCGACGGAGCCGCGGGACGTATCACCGGCGCCCGCTTGTACCTCCACTCGTACGTGGACCTGTACGGCACGGCGAGTCACGTCGTGACCGGCGCGAACCCCTCGGTGACCGCCGACGGCGAAGTCGTCGACGACCGGGGCGCGCTTGCGGTGCACGTGCGCATGCTGGAGGTCCTCGCGCCGGCGGTGGAGCGGATGAAGGAACACATATGAGCGCTGCCGACCTGAACGACAACATCGAGCGCGAGGCGATCTGGATCGCCCTTCGGGACGCCGACGAGAGCCGGCGCTTCGACGCCGCGCGGATGCTCGCCCGGCACGACGTGAGGCCGCACGTCGTGGATGTCGAGCACCTCGTCGACCGGGAACCATCGGGCCGAGTCCGGTTCTGGCTGTCCGTCGCCCTGGCCAGGGCCGGGTCGTGGCAGCGGCTGACATCGGCGAATTGGGACCACATCGACCTCGGTGACCCGTTCACGCTCGCTGCCGACATCGAGGCGTGCGGGCCGATCCCGCCGGGTGCGATGGAGGCAATGCAGCGTGCCCGCTCGCGGGTCTTTGCCGGCTTCTGGCCGGTGGCAGCCGCGGTCGGCAGTGCAGGCTCGGATGCCGACTCGGCCGCGCCTCCGACCAGGGGCCTTGAATCGCCTGAGGACATCGAGTTGCCGGATTTCGGGGTCGATGCAGCCGCCAGCGAGCCGTCAGCCTCGGCGCCGGTATCCAAGAGGCGTGAGGCGTACCCGCGAGTCGACGCCCCGGACGTGGTCGTCATCGATCAACCCTTCGACGTCACGGTCGGTATCGCACCCCGCCGGGACCGGACGCTCGTCGGTACCGGGGCCTTCGAGCTCCCTGATGGCGACCTGCGCGTCGACGTGATGGTGACCCACGACCCGCAGTCCCTGCGCCTCGACGGCGACTCTCGGTTCTCGCTTGCCGTCACGGCCGGTGATCCCCACCCGTCGGCGACGGTGCGGTTCACCGCCCTCGACGGCGACGATCTCGGGGACGAGCGCCGCATCGGCGTGCACTACCTCCGCGACGGCGTGGTCGTCGCGATCGCGTGGCGGGTCGTCGTCGCGGTCCGGACGCCGAACGACGTGGCGAGCGCGACGAAGCCGCAGACGCGTGAGCGCGAACTGCTGGACCTGACCTCGCTGGTCGCCGAGGATGCTCCCGACCTCGTGCTCGCCGTGTTCCGGGCGGACTCCACGGCGCCGGGTCGGTACGTCTGGGCCGCGTATCCCGCGGCGTCCGATGTCACGGTCCCGGACTCCGAGCGGGCAAAGAACCTCGGGGACCCGCGAAGCTTCACGACCGACATCGGACGTGAGGTCGCCATGTCCAGTGACCGATATGCGCTGTACACCTTCCTCGTCGGGACCGGCCGCACGATCGGCGACGCGGTGCCACCGGCCATGCGCGAGGCCATCCGAGCGGTCGCGCAGCAGCCCGATCGGGCGGAGGCTGCCTCGGTGCTGCTGTTCACCGAGGAGCCGTACGTGCCGTGGGAGCTCGCGTCGTTCAGCCCGCCGCTGGAGACGCCCTTCGGCGGTTCGTCGCCGTTCCTCGGCGCGCATGTGGCGCTCGGGCGCTGGCCGCTCACCGACACCCGGCCGAAGCCCGTCCCGCGGCGAAGGGTCGACGTCGTCGACCGCGCGGTGCTCACGGCGAAGTACGTCGGTGTCACGGGCTGGCCACAACTGCCGTTCGCCGAGGCCGAGGCCGCCGCGCTCGCCGATCGATATCCGCGGACAGCAGTGGTCGAGCCCGTCTTCCGTGACGTCCTCGACTGTCTCGGCGGTGAGCCAGCCGCCGACGTGTTGCACGTCGCCCTGCACGGGCGGTTCGACCCGCAGGGCGTCGACCAGGGTCTGGTGCTGCTCGCACCGAAGTCGAACGGAGCCTTCGGCCCGCAGTACCTCAAGCCTCAGCACGTCGACGCTGTCACGATGCCGCGCCCGACATTTCTGTTCCTCAACGCCTGCCAGGTCGGGCAGGGTCAGGTGGCCCTCGGCGACTACGCGGGGTTGGCCGCTGCCTTCCTCAGGGCCGGTGCGTCCGGGGTCGTGGCTGCCTTGTGGAACGTCGAGGACGAGGTCGCGAGCCGGGTCGCCGACGAGTTCTACACCTCGGTGTACGGCGGCGACGGTGCGCCGTCGGTGGCCGAAGCACTCCGCCGGATTCGCGCGACATACACGGCCGACAACGTGGACGCGGGGACGGGCGACAGCGCAACGTTCGTGGCCTACCAGCTTTTCGGCCATCCGCGGTTACGGCTGATACCAGGACAGGAGGACAACGGTGGCTGAGCAACTCGACCCCACGGGAGTCGCGGTCTCGATCGGCAGCGTGACGCTGCGCACTCCGGGGCTCACCGGAACAGCGGAGGTCCACCATGCCGGCAGCTCCGGGATGCGAGCTGCCGAGGACGCGACGGCGGTGTTCCTCGAATGCCTCGAGCGGGCGGGCGTCGAGGAGCAACTGACGATAGAGATCCGCGACGTCTGGCAGACCGGCGAGGACGGTACCGGCAGCAGGGCGGCGGGTGGTGCCGGCGACATCGAGGCAGAGGTGCCCGGACCGGGTACCGGCCTGGGGCAGTTCCTGATCTACACCGCCGAGGACGGGACCGTGAGCTGGCACCTTCCGGTGGACGTGCCACAGGACCCGGCGTCGGTGGCATCCCGAGGTGGTGACAGCCGCGTCTACCGGGTGCCTCGTGCGGTGGCTCCGATGGACGAGTCCGAGGCAGGCGGGCAGCGCGGTCTGCTCGGTGTGGTCGGGTCGAAGCTGCTCAAGGTGCTGGTCTTCCCCCTCGTCGATCCGCTGCTGGGCAAGGTCGGCGACTACTTCGCCTCGCGATGGGAGCAGCATCACCGGCTGAACGCGCTACGGACGTTCGAGCCGACGACGTACCGGCAGGCAGCAGGTAACACGATGCCGGACTGGTCCATTCTGACCGCCGGTCCGGTGCTGCTGTTCATTCACGGGACCATGAGCCGGTCCCATACCGGCTTCCGGCGGATGCCCGAGTCGCTGATCGGCGGGCTTCATCATCGCTACGACGGCAGGGTGCTCGCCTTCGACCATTTCACGATCTCCGTCGACCCGACGGAGAACGTGCGGTGGCTGGCGAAGCAGTTGCCCGACGGCCTCGGCATGACGGTCGACGTGATCGCACATTCCCGCGGTGGCCTGGTCGGCCGGGTCATGGCCGAGCATGGCCAGGAACTCGGCCTCGGCGGCGTCGTCGACGTGCGCAACCTGATCATGGTGGGTACACCGAACGCGGGAACCGTCCTGGCCGATGCCGAACACCTGGGCACACTGCTCGACCGCGTGACCAACCTGGTCCAGTTGGTGCCGGACAATCCGGTCACCGACACCGTCGAGGTCGTTCTCACCGTTCTGAAGCAACTCGCCGTCGGCGCGTTCCGAGGGCTCGACGGGCTGGCCTCCATGGATCCCCGGGGCAGCTACCTTCGGGAGTACCTCAACGTACCGACCGTCACCGCGAGCACGTATCGAGCCGTTGCCTCGAACTTCGAGCCGGCCCAGGGGTCGCCGCTCTCCCGGACGGCTCGCGACGCGATCGTCGACGTCGTGTTCGGCAGCACCGAGAACGACCTGATCGTGCCGACCGAGGGCGTCCACCGCGTGCCCGGACTGGACGGCTTCGCCCCCACCGATCCGCTGGTGTTTCCCGCCGAAGCCGCAGTCGACCACAGCAGCTTCTGGGTACAGGACGCCTTCGCCCAGAAGGTAATGGAGTGGCTGTAGCGCAGAGTGTAATATGCGCTACATGACCTCGCCCTTGTCCATTCGATTCGACGACGCGCTGCTCGCCAGGCTGCGTCGTCGTGCACAGGCCAGCCCGGGCGCCACACCGTCGGGGTTGGCGCAACGACTCGTCGATGAGGGACTCCGCATGATCGAGCATCCGGGGGTGGTGTTCAAGGACGGGCCGAGCGGCCGCCGGGCCGCCATCGCCTTTGGGCCGGACGTGTGGGAGGTCGTGAAGGTCCTGCGTGAGATCGACGAGCGCGGGCCGACTGCGGTCGTTGCCTCAGGCGAGATTCTTGCCCTGCCTGAGGCGAAGGTGCGGGTAGCGATGCACTACTACGCTTCGTTCCCCGAGGAGATCGACGCCGAGGTCGCCCAGGCTGACGAGGAGTCCGAGGCTGCCGAGGCTGCGTGGCACGCCGAGCGGCGTCTGCTCGCGTGAGCGCCAGAGGTCCGCGGTCGTCTCAGGTTGCGCTTCTGCTGGACGAGATGCACGCGCCCGTTGTCGCGGAAACCCTGCGGGATCGGGGCCACGACGTCGGCGCCGTCGCAGACAGCCCGGGCCTGCGCGCGATGACCGACGAGGAGTTGTTCGTGTACGCGGCCGCTCAGGGCCGCCGCATCGTCACCGAGAACATCAAGGACTTCCGGCGGCTCCTGCTGCGGGCCGGTGAGTCGGGCATGTCAACGGCGGGCCTGCTGTTCACCAGCGGCCGGACGTTTCCCCGGACTCGGCGAAATCCCGGCCCACTCATCGAAGCGCTGGACGCATGGCTGGCTGCCTCTGGCGCGGCCGACCGACCACCGGAGGATTGGCTCGGCCTCGTGTGATTGCGAGCCATGGGACGGAAAGTGACGTCCTCAGTCGTGCGCGGATCGCAGCCCTGATCTGGTTCGCTCCTGGCCCGCGGCCAAGCGGGCGAGCGCGAGGGCACCGATCAGCAGGCCGAAGTCGCGTAGGGCGACGTCGTAGTAGTCACCCAAGATGAGCAGGTTGACGATGATGCCGGCGAGCCAGGCGGCGACGAGGTACCCACCCCACAGCGGACGGACGGCGACGACGAGCCCGGCGATGATCTCGATGACGCCGACCGCGTACATGAACTGCTGTGGGGTTCCCGGGGTGATGTCGGCGACGAACGGGGCGAGGTACTGCGGCCAGTCGGTCATCAGGTTGAAGAACTTGTCCAGCCCGAACAGGATCGGCGCCACGGTGAACCCCGTCCGGAGCAGAGCAAACGCCTGCAGGGTCGGGTCTGTACTCATGGTCGACCCGGTCGCGTGGGCGGGTGACGAACCGGCGGTCATGATGCCTCCAACAACTGACGGTGACGGAGATTTACGCCAACTGGTCTTAGTCTTATTCAGAGCTGAAGTCAAGCCATCGGCTTTGGGAGTACGTGCATGGATATAACCTGGCGCAATGGGGGAACGTAGAACGATTGCCGCCGTGGCAGTGCTCGCGGACGAGTCGCGCCGGGTCATGTACGACTACATCCGCCGACAGCCCCACCCGGTCACACGCGACGAGGCCGCAGCGGAGGCAGGCATCTCGCGCAAGCTGGCCGCGTTCCATCTGGAGAAGCTGGTCGGGGCGGGCCTTCTGCACGCGGAACCGCAGCCTCCGCCCACGGGAGCGCGCCGACGCCCGGGCCGGGTACCGAAGGCCTATCGGCCGACCGGCGCGGAGCTGAGCGTGTCCATTCCCGAGCGCAGGCTCGACCTTCTGGGCGAAGTCCTCGTCGACGCCGTGGCCGCGGTGGCCGACGCTGGCGCCGTCCGCGAGGCCGCGCTGGCCGTGGCCCACCAGCGCGGTACGGAGTTCGGTGTCGCGGAGCGCACCGAGCGGCGACTGGGCCGCACCGGTGCCGAACGTGCCCTACACCTGGCCCGCGGTGTGCTCGAGCGCATGGGGTACGTGCCCTACCGTGCGGACGACGGGGCGCTGCGGCTACGCAACTGCCCGTTTCATCCCTTGGCCGCTCGCCAGCGCGAACTCGTGTGTGCAATGAACCGCGAACTGATCGACGGACTTCTCCGGGGTCTGGGCAACACCACCGTCGGCGCCGCGCTCGCACCCCGGCCGAGTGAGTGCTGCGTGGAACTGCGGCCATGACGATGCCGGCGCAGGGACGGTAACGCCGCGTCGGGCGTTCACCTCATCATCCACGGCCCCATGCCGCGGCCCATGCCCCAACCTGGCGCTGCGTCCCAGGTGGCATCGAACCAGTCCGTCAGCCACCGACGCATCTGGACGATCTCTGCGTGCTGTTCATCGCGGATGGCCATCGCAAGTCGATCGACCTCTTCATGATCGGCATGTCCGCGAACGAGGAGATGCTGGGACATCATCACCGCCATCATGTGATGGCCGATCATGTCTTGGAGGAAGGCCCGATCGAGGCTGTCACCGGACAGGCTCGACAGGTCGCGCATCATCGGCTGATAGTCCACGTCGGCGGCCCTGCCCGCGTACCACCGGGAGAGCCACGTGTTCATCTGGTCGATCTGGGCCGTCTGGGTCTCGACGATCGATTCACCGAACGCACGCATCGAAGCCCGATCGGACCGCTGCAACTGTTCGGCAGCCGCCACAGCCTCCTCATGGTGGCGCACCATCGTGGCGAGGTACTCGGACTCGGTGGCCGTGGCGAAGCCGTGCATCGATCCCGGCGAGTCCGATCTCCACCCGGGCTGTCCCCAGGACGAGGACGACATCATGGCGGACATGCCGTACCCGGGCGCGTCCGTCCGCGGCGAACCGGCCATCACGGCCACGGTGCCGGCACTGATGGCTGCCATTACTGCGATGACGGCGACCACGGCGACGAGCGGTCGTCTCATGGTGACTCCCTGGGCTCGTTACCTCCTGAGCCCAGACTCCCGTGCTCCACACGACGGAAAGAAGTGCCCTTGTGCCCGGGTCGCAGGCCGAAGGTCCCCCGGTCAGGTGAACAGGCTGACGCCCCCCGGACCCACGAGCAGCCCGGCGATGATGACCAGAATGCCGAGCAGGACCGACCTACGGAAGATCAACACGATGCCATAGATGACGAGGATGACCGCGATGATCCACAGGATGAACTCCATGGTCAGGCCGGATACCCATTCGTCGCTGGGTCAAACGCGCCGGCGCCGGCGAGATTGACCTGGGAGATGCAGTTGTCTATGTTCGTCAAGAGAACATGCGTCCGACATGCGAACACAGCGGTGCGCCGTAGGAGTCCGGGAGACTGCTGACCGATGGCTGAATTGGTCTCGCTGGTCGAGGGCATCGCCGAACTCGTCCACGACGGTGACACGGTCGCTCTGGAGGGTTTCACCCACCTGATCCCCTTCGCCGCGGGGCATGAGATCATCCGGCAGGGACGTCGCGATCTCACCCTCGTCAGGATGACCCCGGACATCGTCTACGACCAGCTCATCGGCATGGGATGCGCCCGGCGGCTGGTCTTCTCCTGGGGCGGGAATCCCGGAGTCGGCTCGCTCCACCGTTTCCGCGACGCGGTGCAGAACGGATGGCCGGGCCGGCTCGAGATCGAGGAGCACAGCCACGCAGGCATGGCGAACCGCTACGTGGCCGGAGCCTCGGGCCTCCCGTTCGCCGTCCTGCGCGGCTACGTCGGAACCGACCTGATCGCCCGCTCCGAGCAGATCAGGCCGATCACCTGTCCGTTCACCGGCGAGTTGCTCACCGCGGTGTCCGCGCTACGCCCGGACGTGACGATCGTCCATGCACAGCGGGCGGACCGCTCCGGAAACGTTCAGATGTGGGGGATCACCGGCGTCCAGAAGGAGGCCGTTCTCGCGGCCAGACGCTCACTGGTCACGGTCGAGGAGGTCGTCGACGTGCTCTCGCCGGCACCCGATCAGGTGGTGCTTCCCACCTGGTCGGTCACGGCGGTCGCCGAGGTGCCCGGCGGGGCGCACCCGTCCTATGCGATGGGCTACTCGGTGCGCGACAACGACTTCTACCTGGCGTGGGACGCCATCAGCCGTGACCGTGCGACGTTCGCAGCGTGGATGCAGGACAACGTCGTCACCGGGAGCCGAGTATGACCGCGACCTGGACCGCCGACGAGATGATGACCGTCGCTGCCGCACGGATCCTGCGGGACGGCACCTCCTGCTTCGTCGGCATCGGGTTGCCGAGCACGGCCGCGAACCTGGCCCGCTCGACCCATGCGCCGGGACTCGTGCTGGTGTACGAGTCCGGCTGCCTGGGTGCCAAGCCCGATCGACTCCCGCTGTCGATCGGCGACGGTGTCCTGGCCGAGACGGCCGACGCCGTCGTCGGCGTGCCGGAGGTCTTCAACTACTGGCTGCAGCCGGGGCGCATCGACGTCGGCTTCCTCAGCGCCGCTCAGATCGACCGGTTCGCGAACATCAACACCACGGTGATCGGAGGTGACTACGCCAACCCCGAGGTTCGCCTGCCCGGCGCCGGCGGGGCGCCGGAGATCGCCGCGTCGTGCCGGGAGGTGGTGGTCGTCGTCAGGCAGAACCGGCGCACGTTCTCCGAACGGGTCGACTTCGTCACGTCGGTCGGCTTCGGCGCGGGCACGGGCCATCGGGAGCTGCTCGGCCTGACCGGGTCGGGGCCGCGCGTCGTCATCACCGACCTCGGCATCCTCGAGCCCGATCCGGTCACGTGTGAGCTCACGCTCACCCACGTGCATCCCGGAGTGCGGATCGACCAGGTTCGCGCCGCGACGAGCTGGGACCTCGCGGTGTCCGGCGCCCTTGCCGTGACGCAGCAGCCGCGCGAGGACGAGCTGGCGACCCTTCGAGCGTTGGAGGCGACGACGCATCGGGTCCGGGGCGCGGCGTGAGCACCGTAGCCTGTGCGTCGGGCCGCGAGCGAGCGCGCCGTCCGACCCGACCGCTCCGAACGGAGGTGCGTTGGTGACCGACCGGGCGGGGGAGCGCCGCACCGACTCCCGAGGCACCGACTTCGTCAAGTCGCTGGAGCGGGGGCTCGCGGTCATCCGGGCCTTCGACGCCGAACACACCGCGTTGACCTTGTCGGAGGTTGCCCGCTCCACGGGCCTGACCAGGGCCGCCGCGCGCCGCTTCCTGCTCACGCTGGTCGAGCTCGGCTACATGCGCACCGACGGGCGGCTGTTCGCGCTGCGCCCGCGGATCCTCGAGCTCGGCTACGCCTACCTGTCCAGCCTGAGCCTCCCCGAGGTCGCGCAGCCGCACATGGAGACGCTGGTCGCCCAGGTCCACGAGTCGTGCTCGGTGTCCGTCCTCGACGGCGACGAGGTCGTCTACGTGGCCCGCGTGCCGACGAAACGGATCATGGCCGTGGCCATCAGCGTCGGAACCCGATTTCCGGCCCACGCGACGTCGATGGGGCGGGTTCTGCTGGCCCACCAGCCGGCGGAATGGCTCGACCGGTATCTCACCACGACGGAGCTGCGGCCATTCACCCGCCGGACGGTCACCGACCCCGCGAAGCTTCGCGCCATCCTCACCCGGGTCCGGGCCCAGGGGTACGCGCTGGTCGACCAGGAGCTCGAGGAGGGCCTCCGGTCGCTCGCCGTGCCGATCCGCAACGGCAGCGGTCCCCCGGTCGCGGCGATGAACGTCTCGGCGCACGCGAGCAGAGGCACGTCGGAGTCGATCCGAAAGGAGCTGCTCCCGCTGCTGAAGGAGGCGGCCCGCCGGATCGAGGACGACCTCCGCGGCAGTGCCGTGGCCATGGCGTCGATCTGACGTCGCATGACGGACGAGGACGGGACGATGACCGACGGCGATGCGAACTTCGACGACGTCGAGGACGTTCGTGCCCGGCTCGCCGACGCCGGGTACCTGGCCGACGAGGCCATCGCCACCACGGTGTTCCTCGCGGACCGGCTGGGCAAGCCGCTGCTGGTGGAAGGGCCTGCGGGCGTCGGAAAGACCGAGCTGGCCAAGGCCGTCGCCGTCGCCCTCGGGGCGGGTCTGGTCAGACTCCAGTGCTACGAGGGCCTGGACGAGGCCCGTGCACTCTACGAGTGGAACTACAAGCGGCAGCTCCTGCGAATCCAGGCCGCTCAGGCCGCTTCCGACGACGTACAGTGGGATGCCGTCCAGGACGACATATTCACCGAGGAGTTCCTTCTCGCCCGGCCGCTGTTGACGGCGATCCAGCGCTCCGAGCCCACCGTGCTGCTGGTCGACGAGACCGACAAGGCCGACATCGAGGTGGAAGGACTGTTGCTCGAGGTGCTGTCCGACTTCCAGATCACGGTGCCCGAGCTCGGCACTGTGACGGCCGTGCGGAGGCCGTTCGTCGTCCTCACATCGAACGCGACCCGGGAGCTGTCCGAGGCACTCAAGCGGCGCTGCCTCTATCTCCACATGGACTACCCCGACGCCGACCGCGAGAAGGCGATCGTGCTGGCCCGGGTGCCGGAGGTCGCCGTGCGACTGGCCGAGCAGGTGGTCGCCACGGTCCGAGCGCTGCGGGCCATGGACCTGCGCAAACCGCCGTCGATCGCCGAGACGATCGACTGGGCCCGCACGATGCTCGCGCTCGGTGTGGACACGCTCGACGAGACGGTGGCCGCGGCGACGCTCGGCGTCGTCCTCAAGCACCGTGTCGACCAGGACCGTGCGGTCGGCCAGCTGCATCTGCCGCAGCGGGCCTGACCCGGCGCAGCGCTACGCGATGCGGGCGACGGACTCGGAGAGCTGGCGCAGCGTCGACACTTCGAACACCTCGGTGCAGTACATCTCGTAGAGGGCAAGATCGGAGTCCGCGAGGTTCCACTCGGCGCGCGGCTCCGGATCGAGCCAGTACAGCCGGCGCGACCTGCGGGCGAGCTCGGCCATGGCCGGCGCCGCCGACCTCCGGTCGTGCGATCGGGCGTCGCCGCAGACGATCACCGTCGTCTTGGGGCCGACGGCGTCGGGCCATGTCCGCAGGAACCGCTCGAAGGCGAGGGCGTAGTCGCTGCGACCGTCGTGGGCCATCAAGCCGCGGCGGTCGAGCAGGTGCCGGGGGTCGAGCACGCCGGGCGACGTCTCCAGCACGTCGGTGATCTCGACGATGCCGTCGACGAACACGAATGACCGCACGCGCCGGAACTCCTGGTGCACCGCGTGCAGAAGGGCCAGCGTGAACGGTGCGAACTGGGCCGTCGAGCCCGACACATCGCACAGGACGACAAGGTCCGGCTTGGTGGGGTGCCGACGTTTCAGCACGATGTCGATCGGCACTCCGCCCGAGGCGATCGAACGTCGCAGCGTGCGACGCATCTCCAGGGTGCCGCGGCCACGGCGGCGTGCCCGGTGGCCGAGCCGGGTCGCGAGCCGTCGGGCGAGTGGTCGGACCGCGCTGCGCAACGCCGCCAACTCGTCGGGTCCGGCCCGGAGCAGCGGGGTGTCCTCGAGTGCGTCCGGTTGCGGCGGAGGCGCTCCTACCCGGTCGCCCAGCGAGGCGGCGACCAGCGCTTCGATCCGGCGGTGGATCCACTCCATCCGGGCGTTCGCCTCGGCTGCGTCGACGTTGCGCTGCAGGGCGTCGGATCCGGAGTCCGGCTGCAGGATGCGCCGGTACAACCGGCCGAGATCGACGCCGCGGAGAACGCGCTGGACGTGGTGTTCCACGGACCGACCGTCCGGCTCGCCCGACCAGCGGTCGACGGCGTCGTCGAGAAGCCGCTCCACGGCAGCGTCATCGCCCTCGGTGATCGCATCGGCCAGCAGACCGGTGGTGTCGGCGCCGGCCGGGTCGGACAACCGTCGGCTCGAGGCGGAAGGATCGCTGCCGTGGCCCCGTTGCCGGAGGAACACGGCCTCGAACGCGAGGTCGAAGACATCGTCGTGGGTGGGGTCCTTCACCAGGCTCGCGCGCAAGGCTTCGCGTACCTGGGGCCGGCGGCCGAGATCGACCTGGGCGAGCGCGCGGACCGCGTCGATTGACTCGCCGGTCGACACCGGCAGCCCGCCGGCGCGCAGCCGCCGGGTCAGGGCGAGCACAGGGCCGAGCACGGTGGACGGTAACCCGTGCGTGTCGTACGCTTCGCGAACGATGGTCCGCATAACGAACAGCTTAGGGGGGCGCTGGATGGCGGCGCCAGAGGTCCTGTTCGACCTCGCGCTGACGCTTCACCCCGAGCACGACGTGTCCGCCCAGGACCGCGCGGCCATCCTGGCCGGCCGCCTGGGCTACCGGGAGGTCTGGCTCCCGGTCGGAGAGGGGTACGGGTGGCCCGACCCTGATCGGGTGGATGCCCTGGCCCGGGCCGCCGGCGGCGGACTGGTCGGACTGGTGGTGAGCGGCGCAGCGGCCGAGGTGGCTGCCGCTCTGCGCTCCGGCCAGGGTCGTGGAGCCCTTCTCGAGCTGGAGAGCGCTTCGAACGACCTGGTCGACGCAGTCGGGGGCGAAGCCGCGTGGCGCGAGCGGGTGCGCCTACCCCGCTTCGACCCGGCTGCGGCCGGCACGGTCGTGGTCGGTTCCAGTCGCGCAGAGGTGCTGGACGGCGTCCGCGCTGCGGTCGGCAGCCGCTCGGCAGCGGGGGTGTCACACGACCGGCACCGGGTAGTCGCAGCCTTACCGGTGTCGATCGGCAGGACGTTCAGCGAGGCCGACGCGCGGGCCCGGCGTGACCCCCGCCTGTCCGGCGACCGCGACCCGCGCCGGGGCGGGCTGTTCGGCACACACGAGCAGGCACAGAGCCAGGTGCTCGACCTGGCCGCCGCCGGCGTGGACCTGGTTCGCGTGACGGTGGCGGACGAGGTCGACGTGGCGGATCTGCTCGCCCAGGTGCGTTCTCTCGTGGTCGGGGCCACTCCGGTCCTGCACGCTCGGCGGACCTGACCTCGCCACCGTTAACCGCGCGTCCGGCTGTTGACATCCGATGGGCCCGGCCGGAGGATGAGCGTGTTCACTGGGCGAATGAGTGTTCGCAGATCGCACACCGCTCGGGGATGCGTGGTCTCGGGAGGCAACGGTGACTCAGGGTGTTCGGACGCCGGCAGGGGCCTACGAGGCCGAGTCGTACGTGACCAGGTTCGGATCGCTCGACGGCTACGACAAGGGTGGCGTCGAGATCATCAACGACGACCCGCGCCACTACGCCTTCTCCAACGTGTTCGAGGTCGCGGCCACCTCGAAGCCGTACGAGAAGGTCGCGGTCGCGAAGAACATGGAGTACGTGCTCGAGGCCATCCGGGCCGAAGGCGTCAGTGCCTGGCGCACCGCCGCTCACGACGAGTTCGCACTGGTGCTCGACGGCGAGGTGGTGATCGACCTGGTGAAGCTCGACGAGCCGCCGCTCACGGCCGACGCAGCCGGCTCGGTCGCTCTCGACGGCGAACCCGACGGTCCACGCATGGGCAGGATCACCTGCCGGCGGGGCCACCAGGCCCTGCTCCCCGCGGGTGCCGCGTACCGCTTCAGCGCGGCGGGACCGTCGGTGATCCTGCAGCAGACGATCGCCGGCCCGGACACGGTGTACCGCTGGACCGAGATCTGCCAGACCCGTTGAACGACGTCGGACGAACCCGAGGAGCGAGCAGCCGATGAGCGTCGAAACCGCACCCAGCGTCGAAGTCACGTCGACCGAGGCCAACGCCCAGGGCTACCGCGAGTTCGCCCTCGGCGAGTTCCGGTTCCGGCGCGACGAGTTCTTCGCCTACATCTCGTGGCCGACCGGCTCGCACATCATGAGCGTCGACGCGTTCCTGCGCGCGCTGCAGCGGGACGTGGCCTGGGACTTCTTCTACGGCATCGTCAACTTCGACGGCGTCTTCGGGACCATGAACCACTACGGCACGGTCGACATCTTCGCTGGCCGCTACAACGACGCGTACCGGAAGGCGGAGCTCGACTACTACGAGAACATCGAGACGCCGCTGATCCGCGAAACCTTCAAGGCCATGCTCGACGAGTGGACGAACGACGGGTTCGACCCGTTCGCCTCGCCGCACGAGACCGGCTCGGCGTTCGGCATCCGGCACGGCTCCAACACCGAGGCGATCACCCGGCGCAGGGTCGCGGCCCAGCGCATGGTCAACGTGATGGGCGACGAGGAGCTTCGCAACGACGACAACGGGCACCCGATCAACCGCATGTTCGCCGACGTCCCCCAGGACGAGCCCGATGTCGAGGCAGAGCCCGGGTTCGAGGGCGAGGTGGCGGCGTTCAGCCTGTTCGCCTACCTGTCCCGGTCCCAGGTCACCTGGAACCCGTCCGTGGTGAGCGTGTGCAAGGACAGCCTGTTCTGCCCGACGACGGAGGAGTACATCCTCCCCATCATCCACGGCAACGACCGGGTCGAGTGGTTCCTCCAGCTCTCGGACGAGATCTACTGGGAGGTCGAGGACCGCGATGCCGGCGGCGTCCGTGCCCGGGTCGTCATGAAGCCCGGCGACGTGTCGGCGATGCCGGCCGACATCCGTCACCAGGGGTACGCACCCAAGCGGTCCATGCTCCTGGTCTGGGAGAACGGCTCTCCCGCCCTCCCGGAACTCATCGCCAGCGGCAAGACGCCGACGTACCCCGTCGAGTTCTGACCTCCCGGCGAGCCCGGGAATGCAGACGAGGCTGTTCGTCGGTGGCACGTTCGTCGACGCGGTGGACGGCTCGACCATCGAGGTCCGTGACCCACACGACGGCAGCCTGCTGGCCGAGATCGCCGAAGCGCGGGCCGCCGACGTCGACCGGGCCGTCCGGGCGGCGGCGGCGTCCTTCGACGACTGGCGTCTGACGCCGGCCGCGGACCGCGGCCGCCTCCTGCTACGGCTGGCCGACGCCATCGAGGCCGACGCCGACGCGCTGGCGCTCCTCGAGACGAGGGACACGGGCCACCCGCTGCGTGACACCCGCGGCCTGGACGTCCCCCGCACCGCGGCGACGTTCCGCTACTTCGGCGGGATGGCCGACAAGTACCAGGGCACGGTCGTCCCCGTCGAGCGCGGCTTTCTCGACTACGTGGTGCGCGAACCGCTCGGCGTGATCGGGCAGATCGTTCCGTGGAACTTCCCGGTGATGTTCACCAGCTGGAAGATGGGCCCGGCACTCGCGGCCGGCAACACCGTGGTGCTCAAGCCGTCGGAGCTCACGCCGTTGAGCGCGCTGCGGGTGGCCGAGCTGGTCGCCGACGTGGGCTTCCCCGCCGGCGTCGTCAACGTCGTCCCGGGTTACGGCCGGCTCGCCGGTCAACGGATCCTCGACCATCCCGACGTCGCCAAGGTGTCCTTCACCGGCTCCACCGACATCGGCCGCCGCGTCGTCACATCGAGCGCGGCGAGCCTGAAGCGGGTTCACCTCGAGCTGGGCGGCAAGGGCGCCAATGTGGTGTTCCCCGACGCCGATCTCGCCGCCGCCGTGGCCGGCACCGCCTTCGGCATCTTTCACAACCAGGGTCAGGCCTGTATCGCGGCGAGCCGGCTGATCGTCCACGAGTCGGTCGCCGAGGAGTTCCTTGCCGCGCTGGTGTCCCTTGCCGAGTCGATCCGACTGGGTGACCCGAAGGCAGCGGAGACCGAGATGGGGCCGCTCACCTCGCCTCAGCACCGCGACCGGGTGCTGTCCTACGTCAAGATCGCGGTCGACGAGGGGGGCGAGATCCTCACCGGCGGAGCGGCGCCCGAGGCGACGGCCCTGGCCGGCGGCTGCTACGTGCGGCCGACCATCGTCCGCACGGAGCCCGGCAGCCGGGTCGCCTCGGAAGAGGTGTTCGGGCCGTTCATGACCGTGCACACGTTCGGCTCCGACGAGCAGGCGCTCGAGCTGGCCAACGGGGTCGACTACGCACTCGGCGCCGGGCTGTGGACCCGCGACCTGTCCCGTGCGCACCGGATCGCCCGTGACCTGAGAGCGGGCATGGTCTGGGTCAACGCGTACAAGCGGGTCAACCCGGGCTCGCCGTTCGGAGGCATGGGCGCGTCCGGCTACGGCCGTGAAATGGGCTTCGAGGCGATGCACGAGTACACCGAGGCGAAGGCCGTATGGATCAACGTCGACGCCCAACTCCCCCCGTTCTACCCACGGGCCTGATCGACACATCTGCCAGATCGCGACCAGGGGTGCCGCAGACGGTGCCGGCTGAAGGAGGAACCGATGGCTCTCACCCGCCAGACCATGACCGACGAGCAGCGCAAGTCCGTCGCGCTCGAGTACCTCAAGGCCTTCGACAAAGCCGGGGTCACCTCGACCGGCGGCAGCATCCTCGACCTGTTCGCGGACGACGCCCAGGTGTACTTCCCGAAGTGGGGTCTGGCCACGGGCAAGGGCGAGATCGGGCAACTGTTCGGCGACGTCGGCGCGACGCTCACGTCGATCGTCCACGACTACGCCGCGTTCACCTGGATCTTCTCCGGCAGCGACCTGGTGGTGTGCGAGGGCACCAGCCACGGCGAGCACCGGGACGGACCGTGGCGGGCCGGCGTGCCGGACTGGGGTGCCGGGCGGTGGTGCGACGTGTTCGAGATCCGTGACTGGCTGATCCATCGGTGCTTCATCTACCTGGACCCCGACTACGCAGGAAAGGACACCGAGCGCTACCCCTGGCTCGCCGAGCGGGACGGCTCCGGGTGAAGGACTTCGTCCATGACGCTCCGGCCATGCGGGTGGTGTTCGGCGCCGGAACGCTGTCGGTGGTCCCGGACGAGGTCGCCCGCCTCGGCGGCGAGCGGGTGCTCCTCATCGGCGACCGGGCCGCGAAGCCGTACGCCGACCAGCTCGCCGCGGGCCTGGGAAGGCGTCTGGCCGGCCGGGTCGACGACGTCGTCATGCACGTACCGGCCGAGACTGCGGCGTCGGCCACCGCCAGGGCGACGGCGTCCGAAGCCGACCTGCTCGTCTGCCTCGGAGGCGGGTCGGCGACCGGTTTGGCCAAGGCGGTCGCCAAGGCGGCGGCGGTGCAGATCCTGGCGGTGCCGACGACGTACGCCGGCAGTGAGATGACTCCGATCTGGGGGCTCACCGAGGGAAACCGCAAGATCACCGGGCGCGATGCGCGGGTTCTTCCCCGCACGGTCGTCTACGACCCGGCATTGACCGTGGGCCTGCCGGTCGACGTCTCGGCGGCCAGCGGCATGAACGCGCTCGCGCACTGCGTGGAGGGCCTGTACTCGTCGGCCGCCGGCCCGGTCACGGCTGTGCTGGCCGAGGAAGGCATCCGCGCCCTCGCCGACGCCCTTCCCAGAGTGGTCGCCAACCCGGCGGACATCGACGCGCGGGGCGACGCGCTCTACGGCGCCTGGTTGGCCGGTTGGGTGCTCGGCACGTCCGGCATGGGCATCCACCACAAGGTCTGCCATGTTCTCGGCGGTGCCTACGACCTGCCGCATGCGGAGATCCACTCTGCCGTGCTGCCCTATGCAACCGCGTACAACGCGCCGTTCGCAGCCGCGGCGATGACGCGAGCGGCGCGTGCACTCGGCACCGACGACCCGGCGGGCGGCCTGTGGGACCTCGCCGTCACGATCGGCGCCCCGACGTCACTGGCGTCGGTCGGCTTCCGGAGAGCCGAGGCCGGCGAGGTCGCCGCGATCGTCGCACGTGCCGCGCCCGACAATCCGCGCCCAGTCACGACGGAATGGGTCCGGGACCTGCTGCTCGCCGCATACGACGGCCGACGACCCGACACCACGACCATCTCCTACCAGGAGGGGATCAGATGAGATCAGGCAGACGGGCCGGGCTCACCGTGCTTGCCACGACCGCGGCGATGACGCTGGCGGCATGTGGCGGACTCGACGACGAAGGTGATGCCGCCGAGGACGAGGAGGACGGTGCGACCGCGACCGTCCGGATCGGCTACGTGTCACCGAGGACCGGCGCACTGGCTCCGTTCGGCGAAGCCGACACCTACGTGATCGACACCATGACCGCACACTTCGCGGACAACCCGCTGACGATCGGGGACCAGGAGTACGCGGTCGAGGTGGTTGCCAAGGACGCCGCGTCCGACTCCGACCGGGCTGGCGAGGTGGCTGCGGAACTGATCAACGACGACGAGGTCGACCTGATCCTGGCGTCGTCGACGCCCGACATCGTCAACCCGGTCGCCGACCAGTGCGAGGCAAACGCCGTTCCGTGCGTCACGACGGTCGCCCCGTGGCAGCCGTACTACTTCGGCCGTGGGGCGACGCCCGACACCCCCTTCACGTGGACCTACCACTTCTTCTGGGGCCTCGAGGACGTCGAGGCCGTGTACCTGGACATGTGGAACCAGGTCGACACCAACATGCAGGCCGGCGCACTGTGGCCGAACGACCCGGACGGCACCGCGTGGGGTGACCCTCAGAACGGCTTCGCGCCGGTGGTGGCGGAACAGGGCTATTCGATCGTCGACCCGGGCTTCTACCCCAACGGCACTCAGGACTTCACCGCGCAGATCTCGGCCTTCAAGGACGGCGACGCCCAGGTGTTGCTCGGCGTCCCGATTCCCCCCGACTTCACCACCTTCTGGACCCAGGCCAAGCAGCAGGACTACAACCCGATCATCGCCACGATCGGCAAGGCGCTGCTGTTCCCCTCGTCGATCGAGGCACTCGGCGACATCGGCGACAACCTCGGCACCGAGGTGTGGTGGACGCCGAGCCACCCCTACGAGAGCAGCGTGACCAGGCAGTCCTCGCAGGAGCTCGCCGAGGCGTACGAGTCCGAGACCGGCAAGCAGTGGACCCAGCCGCTCGGCTTCGCCCACGCGCTGTTCGAGGTGGCGGCCGCCGCTCTGGAGCAGGCCGGTGGCACCGATGCGCAGGGCCTGGCCGACGCACTCGCGGAGCTGCAGGTGTCGACGATCGTCGGCGACCTGGACTGGACCAGCGGGCCGGTGCCCAACGTCGCCAAGACCCCGCTCGTCGGCGGGCAGTGGCGAGCGTCCACCGAAGGCGACCACCCGTTCGACCTGGTTGTCGTCAGCAACAGCGAGGCACCCGACATCCCGACCGGTGGAGAGGTCGAGGCGCTGCAGTGAGCCCGCCGGCACCGTTGTTGGAGCTTCGCGGTCTGACCAAGCGCTTCGGTCGCCTGGTGGTGGTCGAGGATCTCTCGTTCACGGTCTCCCCGGGTGAGGCGCTCGGCGTCGTGGGGCCCAACGGTGCCGGCAAGTCGACCATGCTCGACCTGGTCAGTGGGGTCTTGCGGGCGGACGCGGGCTCGGTCACGTTCGCCGGCACCGACGTGACCGGGCTCGACCCGGCCGCGCGGTGCCGATCGGGCATCGGGCGTACCTACCAGGTGCCGCGACCCTTCGCAGCGATGAGCGTCTTCGAGAACGTTCTGGTCGGCACCACGTTCGGATCCGGGCGCCGCGGACAGCCAGGGTACGAGGCCGCGTACGCGGCGCTCGAGACGACCGGGCTGCTCCCGCACGCCGACCGTCCGGCGGGCACGCTGGGCCTGCTCGACCGCAAGCGCCTGGAGCTTGCCCGGGCCCTGGCCACCGACCCGCGGCTCGTCCTGCTCGACGAGATCGCCGGCGGGTTGTCGGAGGCCGAGCTCCCCGAGCTGGTCGAGGACGTTCGCAGCCTGCGCGACCGGGGTGTGACCGTCATCTGGATCGAGCACATCGTGCATGCCCTGTTGGCCGTGGTCGACCGGCTGCTGTGTCTCACCTTGGGTCGGGCGATTGCGATCGGCGACCCGCAGGAGGTGATCCGCAGTCCCGAGGTGGTAGAGGTCTACCTGGGCAGCACGATCGAGGCCGGCGAGGAGGGGGCCGCGTGACGCTGCTACGAGTCGAGCAGGTCGACGTCCACTACGGCGACTTCCAGGCGCTGTTCGGGGTCTCCCTCAGCGTGGCGGAGGGGGAGACTCTCGCGGTGATCGGTGCGAACGGGGCGGGCAAGTCCACGCTGCTGAAGACCGTGGCGGGCCTCCTTCACCCGACGCGCGGTGAGGTGATCTTCGACGGCCGTGCGGTCGGTCGGCTACCGGCCTACCGCCGGGTCCCTCTCGGCATCGCCATGGCGCCCGAGGGCCGCCGGCTGTTCCCCGGCCTCACCGTCGAGGAGAACCTGCAGATGGGGACGGTTCGAGCACGCGGCGGGCCGTGGGACCTGCCTGCCGTCTACACGCTGTTCCCGCACCTGGCCGACCTGCGGCGGCGCACGGCCGCCACGCTGTCGGGCGGGGAACAGCAGGCAGTGGCGCTCGGGCGCGCGCTGATGGCCAACCCGCGGCTGCTGCTGCTGGACGAGGTGTCGCTCGGACTCGCGCCGATGGTCGTCAGGGACCTCTACGCGGCACTGCCGCAGGTGACGGCCCGAGGGACCACCGCCCTGGTGGTCGAGCAGGACGTGCAGCGGGCTCTGCGCGTGGCCGATCGGGTCCAGTGCCTGCTCGAGGGCCACTCGGTGCTCGAGGAGTTGGCGGGATCGGTGAGCCGCGAGCAGGTCGCGGCCGCCTACTTCGGGATCTGACGGGAACCGGCCGGTGTCGTACGTGAACGCCGTTGTTCAGGGCGTCCTGCTCGGCGGACTCTATGCGCTGCTCGCGTCCGGGCTGTCGCTGATGTTCGGTGTCATGCGGCTGGTGAACCTCGCGCACGGCGCGCTCGCGGTGCTCGCGGCGTACGGAGCCTATGAAGTCGTCCGGGTAGCCGGCTGGCACCCGCTGCTCGCTCTGACCGTCGTCGTTCCGGCGATGGCAGCGCTCGGTTACGCGCTGCAGCGGCTGGTCCTGAACCGGGCGCTGGAGATCGGACCGCTGTCCCCGCTGCTCGCGACCTTCGGGCTCGCGATCGTCGTCGAGAGTCTGCTGCTGGAGCGCTTCTCCGCAGACACCCGCGCGCTGGACATCGGCGCCTTGGGCACGGCCAGTGTCCGTCTCAGCGAACGGGTCTCCGTCGGCCTGCTTCCGCTGCTCACCTTCGCCGTCGGCGTGACCGCGGTTGCCGGGCTCCAGTGGTACCTGTTCCGGACCCGGGGCGGTCGGACGATGCGGGCAACCAGCGAGGACCACGAAGCCGCCCAGCTCATGGGTGTCGACGACCGCCACGTCTACGCCGTGGCAACGGCGACCGCACTGGCCCTGGTCGCCGTCGCCGGCGTGTTCCTCGGCATGCGAACGACGTTCGCGCCGACGGCGGGGGCGGCGACGTTGTTGTTCGCGTTCGAGGCTGTCGTCATCGGCGGGCTCGGTTCCTTGTGGGGCACCCTGGCCGGTGGCATGGTACTCGGCGTCGCCCAGCTGGTGGGCGCCGCCGTCAGTCCCGGGTACGGAATTCTCACCGGCCACGTGGTCTTCCTGCTGGTACTCGCGTTCCGGCCACGTGGACTCATGCCCCGAGCGGTGACCGCGTGAACGTCCCGGCCCCGGTGCGCGCCGACATGTACGGCGCCCGGTCGGGGACTCCGGTGCGGGTTCGGCGCGGAACCGCCGCCTCGTACGTGGGCGGAGTCGCACTCGCGGCGGTGGTGGTGGCACTCGGCTTCGGGCCGTACCTCGTCTCGCGCGGCGCTCAGGTCCAGCTCGTGCTGTTGTTCACCTACGTGCTGATGGGCACGATGTGGAACCTGCTCGCCGGCTACGGCGGCATGGTGTCGGTGGGTCAGCAGGCGTTCATCGGGATCGGCGGGTACGGCCTGGTCTATCTCGCCGACATCGTCGGGGTGAGCCCGTTCGTCGCCGTCCCGCTGGCCGCCCTTGTGTGCGGTGGTCTCGCCTGGCTGGCCTCGTTCCTGGTGTTCCGGCTGGTGGGCGGCTACTTCGCGATCGGCACCTGGGTGGTGGCCGAAGTGGTGAGGCTGCTGACCATCCAGGTCGACACCGTCGGAGCGGGCTCGGGGATCTCGCTGCGGGCCTGGTCGGTCTATACGCCCGTCTACCGGATCGCGTACGTGTACTGGCTGTCACTGGTCGCGATGGTCGTCGCGGTCCTGGCCGTCTACCTGCTGATGCGCAGCCGGGTGGGCCTCGGACTCACCGCAGTGCGCGACGAGCCGACGGCGGCGAGCAGCCTCGGTGTCCAGGTGACCCGGGCGAAGCGGATCGTGTTCGTGGTCGCGGCGATCGGTTGCGGCCTGGCCGGCGGGGTGATCGCCAGCAACACGCTGCGGGTCCAACCCGACTCGATCTTCTCGGTGAGCTACTCCGCGATCATGATATTCATCGTCGTCATCGGCGGCATCGGCACGATCGAGGGGCCGATCCTCGGCGCCGTGGTCTTCTACGTGCTGGAACAGCAACTGGCCGACCTCGGCGCCTGGTACCTGATAATCCTCGGTGCCGTGGCGATCCTGTTCACCGTGACGTTGCCGCGAGGGCTGTGGGGCCTGGTCACGCGCGGCCGGCTGCGCCTGTTCCCCGTGGGGTACGAACTACGACGCTAGGAGCATCGGACATGCCCGGACCGCTCACCGAGGACGAGCTCACCGCCGAGGTCGTCGCCCGCCTGGAGACCACCCCGGATCCCCGGCTGCGCGAGATCACCCAGGCCGCAGTGCGCCATCTGCACGCCTTCGCGCGCGAAGTCGGGTTGACCGAGAGGGAGTGGCTGGCCGGGATCGGGTTCCTCACCGCGGTAGGTCGGATGTGCGACGACAAGCGGCAGGAGTTCATCCTGCTGTCCGACACGCTCGGGCTGTCGTCGCTGGTCGACATCGTCGTTCACGGCGCCGACGAGCACGCCACCGAATCGACCATCCTCGGGCCCTTCTACGTTGCCGGTGCTCCGTGGCGAGAGCTCGGCGACACCATCGCGGAGTCCGACGACGGTGCCCCGACGCTGGTGACCGGATCGGTGCGATCGCTCGACGGGTCACCCCTCGGCGGCGCCGTACTCGACGTCTGGCAGACCGCGTCGAACGGGCTGTATGCCGTGCAGGATGACGCCCAGCCCGACGGCAACCTGCGAGGGCGCTTCCGGGCGGACGGCGACGGTCGCTACGCATTCCGGACGGTCCGGCCGGTCAGCTACTCGATCCCCGACGACGGTCCGGTCGGCCAGTTGTTGCGGGCATGCGGGCGCCATCCGTGGCGCGCCGCTCACATCCATGCGATCGTCAGCGCCGAGGGGCACCGGTCCGTCACCACGC
The DNA here is from genome assembly GCA_035656095.1 of Jiangellaceae bacterium. Taxonomy (GTDB): domain Bacteria; phylum Actinomycetota; class Actinomycetes; order Jiangellales; family Jiangellaceae; genus DASRTE01. The sequence goes on along the minus strand of DASRTE010000072.1, from coordinate 17,142 downwards.
ACATCTTCGACCGGGACAACGCCTACCTGGAGTCCGACACGGTCTTCGGCGTCAAGGACAGCCTGATCCAGGACTTCGTGCCACAGGCCGACGGCAGCTACCTCGTCCAGCACGACTTCGTGCTGCGCCCGGTCGGCTAGCCGCGATCCCCGCACGTCGCGAGCGGAGCTGCGCGCTGCCATTCACGCGACCTCAATGATCAAACTGGCGACAACGCGCCCGCAGGGCGCCCGTTACCGCAAATCTGATCATCGAAGTCGGTACAAGCGCCGCTATGAGGGGTCATTCGTGTCCGGGTGGGCGATCGCCAGCATGTCGTCGACGCTGCACACCTTCAGCCGCGGCCGGCCGCGCCTGCTGCCCTCGGCCGTCTCGTGAGCGTCCAGCAGCAGCCAGTGGTCCCAGCGGAGGTACCGGACGCCGCGGCGCTCGAGCAGAGCCGTCACAGCGTCGGGATGAGGCTCGGGCGGCGGTCGTAGTCGGGGCGCGTCGGCCAGCAGCGATCGGACCGTCTGCGCCGCATCGCTCTTGTTCGTGCCGATGACGCCCGTGGGTCCTCGCTTGATCCAGCCGGCGACGTAGGTGGCGGAATCGTCGGCTCCGGTGACCCGGCCCTCGTCGTTCGGGACGACGGCCGACTCGTCGTCGAACGGAAGCCCCTGCAGCGACCGTCCGGCGTACCCGACCGCCCGAAAGACGGCCTGTACCGCCAGGCGGTCCTGCCGGCCATGGCCGACGAGTGCCCCGTCGGCGTCGATGGCCGTCCGCTCGACCGCCACGCCCTCGACGCGCGCGGACCCGAGGATCTCGACCGGTCGGGTCCAGAACCTGAAGTGGACGCGGCGCGGCGCCCCGGACGGCGGCCGGCCCACCCACCCGCGGAGCACGTCGACGTTCCGCCGTGCGACGCGGCTCATGCCGATCGCAAGCTCGCTCGCCGGGTCGAGCTCGAGGTCGGCGGCGTCGACGACGAGGTCGACGCCCTCGAGGTCGGCCATCTCCCGAAGCTCCGGCGTCGTGAACTTGGCGTACGCAGGCCCCCGCCGGGCGAGCAGGTACACGTCGGTCACGGCCGCCGACCGCCAGGCACTGAGCACATGGTCAGGGATGTCGGTCGCCACGAGCGCGTCGGCACCGGTGACGAGCATGCGGGCCACGTCGAGGGCGACGTTTCCGGCGCCGACCACCACCGCCTGCCGAGCGGCCAGGAAATCCTCGTCCCCGGCCCCCGGATGGCCGTTGTACCACGCGACGAAATCGGCCGCGGCGAAGCTTCCCTGGAGACGCTCGCCCGGTATCCCCAGGCTCCGCTCGTTCGCCGAGCCGGTGGCATGGATGACCGCGTGGTAATGGCCGGCGATGTCCTCCGCCGTGAGGTCGGTGCCGTAGGTGACGTTGCCGAAGAACCGCACGTCCGGCGAACTGAGGATGTCGGCGAGCACGGTGGACACCGACTTGATCTTGGGATGGTCGGGTGCGACTCCGTAGCGGACCAGCCCGAACGGCACCGGCAGCGACTCGAACACGTCGACGCTGACCGGCTGTGGCGCGGCCAGCAACGCACCCGTCGCGTAGATCCCGGCCGGACCGGCGCCGACCACGGCGACACGCAGCGGGCCGTTCGATCCGCCCTTTTCGGCCACGGCGATCGCTACGCTGGGCGTCCGAGGTCGGCGGTCGACCGGACGTTCTGCAGCCGGACCTGGCCCCGCGCTGCCAGCCGGCCGTCCCCGTCCCAGATCTGGACCGACCACAGTTGCTGGGTACGACCACGGAACACCGGCAGTGCCTCCGCCCGAAGCTCACCCGAGCGGACCGCACGAAGGAAGTCGGTCTGGTTGGCCACGCCGACGACGTGCCCGTCCTCGCCGAACCAGACCGAGGCGGCGACGCTGGCGAGCGTCTCGACGATGGCGCAGTGGACGCCTCCGTGCAGGATCCCGAAGGGCTGGTAGAGGTCGGGCCGGACCGTCAGGTGCGCGGTGACGCGGTCGGCCGAGACGTCGTCGAGTTCGAGACCGATCAGGTCGATGAAGTCACGCGCGGGCTCTGCGGCAGGCTGCATCTGGTCCTCGGCATGGTCGGCGGCCGTCCAGCTTACGTGAGCGGCCGGCCGCCGTGCCGGGTCCCGTGGCTGGTCCAGGCGGTGCGTGGGTCGAGGAATCGCGAATCGGTGACACCGCAGTGCCCCCGCCACTGCTCGTGTGGGCTCTCGTCGAGCTTCTGTCGATCCCCGATGAGTACGCGATCGGACTCCTGCTGGTCGGCTTCGCTTCGGCGGGGCCACTGGGGATCAAGGCCGCGCAGATCGCGGGCGCGGACGTGGCCTGCGCGGTGTCCCTGGTGGTCGTTCTTGAGGCGGCCAACGCACTGGTCATCCCGTTGTGCGTCGGCCTGCTGATGCCGTCCGGCGTCGATGTTCCCCTCGGCGGGCTGCTGGGCACCCTGACCGTGCTGGTTCTGCTCCCGCTCACGGTCGGCATGATGGTCCGGTGGCGATCGCCGGGCTCGGCGCGCCGTTGGGCACCCAGAGTCGTCATCGTGTCGAACATGTCGCTGATGGTGGTGATCGCGCTGGTGGTCGGCCAGAACGTCTCCACGCTGGCGGATGCGTTCGCCGCCGGGATAGTGCCGATGATCGTCGTGACCGTGGGGGTCGCGTTGGTGCTCGGTTGGCTCGCCGGTGGACCCGGCCGGCCCAGCCGGGCCGCGGTCGCGCTCGTCACCGGCGTCCGGGCCAACGCTGTTGCCCTCGGTCGATACCCGCGGTCAGCGTCTCCGTCGTGGCGTTCGGCGTCGTCTCGGCCAGTCCTGCCACTGGCTGTGGCCTTGGCCGTCCGCCGGGTGCTCCGTCGGACCACGAGGCGAGCCTCGCCATAGGGGAGCTCGGTCGAGCCGCAGTCTCACCCCCATCGGGTGATGAGCCATCCCGTGCCTTCTCATACCTTCGAGCCGAACCAGCGCAGGGCCGCGCGCCGCCCGTCGAGACCGCACAATCGGCACCGGCGACGTCGTTCGGGCGCTGCACCTGACAGTGAACCTGGGAGGGACGGATGGGCCAGTACGAGGACACGACGACGCAGTACAAGGAACCAAGCGGTGGTGCGATCGGCCTGATCGTATTCGCCGCGATCATGATGATCATGATCGGAGCGTTCCATGCCATCGTCGGTCTGGCGGCCTTGTTCGATGACACCTTCTACGTGACGACGCCGAACTACGTCTTGGAGTTCGACGTCACGACATGGGGATGGATCCACCTGATCGCCGGAATCATCGTGGCCCTGGCGGGCGTCGCTCTCTTCAGCGGGCGGACGTGGGCCCGGGTCGTCGGGATCACCATGGCATTCTTGAGCGCCATCGCCACCTTCGCCTTCATCCCCTACTACCCGGTCTGGTCACTGCTGATCATCGCCCTCAACGTCTTCGTCATCTGGGCACTGGCGGCTCATGGCCGCGAGATGGCGATCGACTGAGAAGCGGCAGGTCCGGCACCCGGCTGTCTATTCCTCGAGCAGCCCGATGTCGCGAGCTCTCATCACCGCATCGGTCCGCGACGAGACCCCGAGCTTGCGGTAGATGGAGATGGCGTGGGTCTTGACGGTGTTCGTCGACACGAACAGGCGTTCGCCGATCTCGCGGAAGGACAGATGCGTCGGCAGGTACGACAGCAGCCGCAGTTCTGCTGCTGTCAGGGCGGTCGGGCCGGGGAGATCGCCACCCCGGAGGAGTTCGAGCCGGCGCTGAACGTCGCCGAGCTGTTCGCCGAGCGTGCCGGGGTCGGACATCCTGCCGACGATGTCGCGCGCCTCGGAGAGAAGCATCCACGCCCCGGCCCGGTCGGAGAGGGCGAACTGCACGCTTGCGAGCTCCACCAGTGTCTGGACCGACAGCCAGGGGACGGCACGGGTGAGCATCGGCCGGAGTCGTTGGGTCCTGATGACCTCCCGCCGAGCGGCGGCCACGTCGCCATGTTGCAGCGAGGTCCGCGCGACGGTGGCGAACGTGATCGAGCTCATCAGGTACTCCTCCAGATGCCCGGTCTCGACGGCAGCCAGGGCACGATCGGCGAAGCCGCGGGCCGCAGGCCAGTCACGTCGGGCCATGGCCAGCAGGGACCGCTCGGCAAGTGCGACCGACGCTCCCGGAAGGGCGCCGGCCCGCTCGGACTCCTCGACCGCGTCGGCGAAGATGTCGTCGGCCTGGTCCAGGTCGCCGGCGAGCAGGGTGCCCACACCCAGTAGAACGAGCGCCGGCGGATGCCAGGGGCTGCGCTCGGACTCGAGGCGGACAGCGATCTCGGCGTCCTTCCTCATCTGGTCGACACCGCGCCGGCAGGTCAGGGCATGGAGGAGATGCAGAGCCGACTCGGGGGACGTTCCACCGTCGAGCGGAACTTCGAGGACTGGGCTTCGCTCGGCGAGGTCGGCCCACCAGGCCGCACCGATCGCGTCGCCGGCCAACGCCGCGCCCCACCCGGCCAGGACGGCGAGCGACGGATGGCGCTCCATGACGGTCTCGCCGAGACGGTCGAGCCAGGTCTGCATCGTCTTGAGCCTGCCGCTGCGGGTGAGCGGCAGCCCCAGCTGCTCGAGCAGCAGGGCGGCCCGGTCGTGGTCTCCTCCGGCATACGCGTGGTGGACGGCGTCCTCGGGCAACCCGCTCGCCTCGAACCAGTCTGCTGCTCTGTGGTGGAGCATCGGCGCGAGGCCAGGATCCCTGAGGTCAAGTTCGGCGACGAGAACGTCACGGAGCAGATGGTGGTAGCGGTACCACTCGCGGTGGCGATCAAGCGGGACGAGAAGGAGGTTGGACTTCTCGATCGACCTCAGGACCTGCGCCGACCCCGAGCGAAGCAGGACGGCGTCGCAGAGCGATCCGGACATCCGGTCGAGGACGGCGGAGTGGACGAGGAACCGAACGAGGTCGTCGGGCAGCCCGCTGAGAATCTCCGACCGCACGTAGTCGGCGATGAACCGGTCGTCTCCACGGAACGCGATGGCCTGGCGCACCTCGTCACCCCGGGCCTGCACGGACAGTGCCGCCAGGTACAGCCCGGTCGGCCAGCCCTCGGTGCGTCGGGTCAGCTCCGCCACGGCGGCGTCGGGTAGGTCGACCCCCGCGTTGCGTAGCAGCGACCGCGTGGAGCCGACATCCAGCGCCAGGTCGGAGGCGCCGACCTCGGCCAGAGCTCCACGCGCCCGCAGCCGGGCCAGGGGGAGGTCCGGCATGACGCGGGAGGACACCGCCAACTGCGAGCCCGGAGGAAGCCGTTCGGCGATCTCGGCGACGACGTCAAGGCATGCCTGGTCGTTCAGCACGTGAAGGTCATCGAGGAGCAGCACCACCGGTCGGGACATGGCCGACAGGGCCGCACCCAGCCGGGGAAGCACAGTGGAGATGGCCGACGCGCCCTGGGACGAGAGGGCGACGAACACGGGAGTGCGGAGAGGTTCGATGCGATCGAGTGCAACGGCCACGTGGGTCATCAACACGACCGGGTCGTTGTCGCCCGCGTCGAGTGAGACCCAGGCGACCGCCCTGGAGTCGGTCTCCGCCCACTCGGCGAGCAGCGTCGTCTTCCCGTATCCCGGCGGGGCGACGATCGCGGCGATGGGTGCGGACGAGGTGATGAGCCGGTCGACCAGGGCACGACGGGACACGGTCCCACCCCGCATCGGCGGTGGTTGGAGCTTGGATTCGATGACGCCGAACGGTGGGCCAGTACGTTGTTCCAGCGTTCCCCCGCGGGTCGGTCTGGTGTGCGGTCGAGGCGAGCCGCCCACGTGGGCACGGTACCAATCGTGTCAGGCAGGGACGGTCCATTTCACCCGGTCCGGATGATGCGTGCGCGCGGCCTGTGGCGTGCCATGACCACCAACGGCGAATCACGGTGTCGGGCTGATGCGAGGCGACGGGAGTGGGGCGATGGTGTCGAACCACGACCTGCTGCACCATCGCCGGCTGCGGAGTCTGGCGCTGAACGACGAGCAGTTCATCGATTCGGTCCTGGCGATGCGACCGGAGGATGTCGAGGCATCGGGGCTGGACCCGAAGGCACATGCGCTGGTGCGGCTCGGTGCGCTCCTTGCCCTCGACGCGGCGCCGGCGTCGTACCAGTCGGTCGTCGGAGCCGCGCTCGCATCCGGCGCCACCGTGGAGGAGATCGTCGGGGTTCTCATCGCCGTGGCTCCCACGGTGGGCGTCGCGAGGATCGTGTCCGCGGCCCCGGAGCTCGCGCTGGCCGTCGGCTACGACATCGACTCGGCGCTCGAACGGTTCGACGAGGGCAACCGGCCGTGATGCACGACGGGAAGATCCGGAGACTGGTTCACCCTGTCCGGGTGATGTGTTCGTGGTGCCCGGCGCATCTCATGTGATGTAGCGGTCCTGTGCCGTGAGCAAGGAGAGGAATGGCGATGATCGGACCAGTGCAGTTGTTGGTGCTCGGCTTCAGCCAGCCAGAGTTCAAAGGTGAGGTCCTGGCTGAGATCGAACGCCTCCGGGAAGACGACACGGTTCGCCTGGTCGACGCCCTCGTCGTGTACAAGGACGCCGAGGGCGATGTCGCAGCATTGGAGGTCAGCAACCTCTCGGCCGACGAGGCGGCGGAGTTCGGCGCCGTCGTCGGAGCCCTCGTCGGCCTCGGCGCCGGGGGCGAGGAGGGCATGGAGGCGGGGGCCGTGGTCGGTGCGGAGGCTGCCGCGGACGGTGTGGACGTCTTCTCGGAGCAAGACGCATGGGATGTCCTCGACGAGCTCCCGCGCGACTCCGCTGCCGCCCTCGTCCTGCTCGAGCACCGCTGGGCGATCCCGCTGCGTGACGCGATCGCCCGCGCGGGCGGCTTCCGGATCAGCGACGGTTTCATCAGTCCGCTCGATCTCGTGGCCATCGGCCTCGTGTCGGCAGCGGAGGCGGAAACCGTGGCGGGCACCACCGAGACGAAGGAGAGCTGACCATGTTCGGACCCAGCAGGCGGGTGGCCCGCCGGACGAGCCGGCGGGTTTCGCGCCGGCAGCAGGCGATGGCACCGCCGGAGCCGGAGTACGCACCGCCGCCGCAACCGGAGTACGCGCCGCCGGCCGCACCCGCCCAACCTGCTGAGCCGGGCTACGTCGCCGAGTTGGAACAACTCGGCCGGCTCAAGGAGCAGGGCCTGATCACCGACGACGAGTTCGAGGCGAAGAAGAAGCAGATTCTCGGGATCTGAAGCACGAAACCCATCCCCCTGCGGAGGCCACCGTCATGCCACTCCTCGATCTGTTCTGGACGATGCTCTGGTTTTTCCTGTTCATAGCCTGGATCTGGCTGTTGATCGCGATCGTCACCGACATCTTCCGTAGCGACGATCTGTCCGGCTTTGCGAAGGCGCTATGGATCCTGTTCGTGATCATCGTGCCGTGGCTGGGCGCGCTCATCTATCTGATCGCCCGGGGCGGGAAGATGCAGGATCGTGAGATGCGGGACGCGACCGAGCGTGCGAAGGCGCAGCGGCAGTACATCCAGGAGGTCGCGTCGACCAGCGGTACGTCCTCGGCCGAGGAGCTGACCAAGCTGGCCCAGCTGCGCGACTCCGGTGTCATCACCGCCGATGAGTTCGAGGCGCAGAAGGCCAAGCTCCTCGCCTGATCCGAGTCACTCACCGGTCAGGCAGTACCGGTGTCGTCGGGATCGAGCGCGGTCGTCAGTTCGTCGGTGCGGAGAAGGTCTTCGCGAACCTGTCCGGTCCGGTAGGCCGCCCGGCCCACCATGTGTGCGGCGACAGGGGTCGTCAGCAGTTGCATCGCGGCGACGAGCACGAGGATGCCGACCGCGCCGGGATCGCGCAGGCGCAGCCCCACGCCGAGCACGACGAGCAGCAGGCCGAGAACCTGCGGCTTCGTCGCCGCATGCATGCGGCTCAGCAGGTCGGGGAAGCGGACCAGGCCGATCGCCGCGGCCAGCCCCAGCAGCGCTCCCGCGACCAGGCAGCACGCCGAAGCGATGTCGAAGGCGGTGTCCCACGTCACAGCGGCCCCTCCTCCGACTCGGGAACCGGCGGCCGGGCCTCGCCGGCGGCGAAGCGGGCGACGCTGACTGCGCCGACGAACCCCACGAGGGAGAGGACCACGAGAATGGGCAGGGTGGTCGCGTGCCGGTTCACCGCCGCCTCGAGCCCGAGGGCGCCCACGACCACGGCGATGAGGACGTCGACGGCGATCATCCGGTCGAGCATCCGCGGCCCTTGGTTCATTCGCCACACGGCCAGCGCCGCTGCCGAGCCGAATGCAGCGCCGCACACCCACAGGACGACCGTCATGACGGCGACCCGCCCACCTCGGCCGACCGGATCCGCCGGAACTCCGCCAGCTCGGTCGAGGACGCGAGTGCCCGGACCACCCGCTCCTCCACGGCGAGGGCGTGTGCCTTCGCGCGGTCGACGTCGGAGTCGTCGCGCACCCCGAGCAGGTGCATGTACAGAGTCGAGGTGGTGCGCCGGACCTCGATGACCATGCTGCCCGGTACGAGTGTGAGCAGTTCAGCGGTGATGGTGAGATACAGGTCGGATCGACTGCGGAGATCGACGTGGACCACCGCGTTGCGCGGCTGGTGCCCGAAGCGCAGTGCCAAGGCGGTCACCTGCACGCTCGCCACGACGAGTTCCACGACGAACCAGCCGAGCAGGCGGGCCACCGCGACCGGGTGCACGCGGCCCTCGAAGATGATCGGCGGCAGCGGGAAGACGGCGGTCACTACGATGCCGATCAGTGCCCCCGACACGACGTTGGCGATCGAGAGATCGCCCCACAGGAGGACCCAGGCGATCGTGAGCCACACAACCATGGGGGAGCGCAGTGCGTGACCCATCCGCGAGCGGGGAGCAACAGGGGTCACGGCACACCGCCGGGCAGGACCGACTCCACGTACGGTGAGCGCTCCCGCAGATCGACCGCGGCCCGGTCGGCAACGCCGAACAGCGGACCGGCGACGACGCTGAGGGCGACGCCGACGAGCACCAGCCCGGCGGTCGGCGCGACCATCGCGGCCGGTAGGGCGACCGGTGTCGCCGGGGGTGGGCCGGGCTCGTCCGCGGATCCCCTGGGAGCTGTGCCGGCCGGCTCGAGGATCTCGGCCGGTGCCGCCCTCCAGAACGCGAGGTTCCACGCCTTGGCGACCGCGTACAACGTCAGCAGGCTCGTGACCACACCTCCCGCCACCAGGAGGTACGCGAGCGGCCGGTCGGCGGCGACTCCTGCCTGGAGCAGTCCCGCCTTGCCGAGGAAGCCCGAGAACGGCGGGATCCCGCCCAGGTTCATGGCCGGGACGAAGAACAGCACTCCCAGGATCGGCGACACCGTGGCCAGACCGCCCAGCCGGTTGAGCGACGTGGAACCGCCACGCCGCTCGACCAGGCCGGCGACGAGGAACAGTGTGGTCTGGATGGTGATGTGGTGGACCACGTAGAAGATCGCTCCGGCCAGGCCGGAGGTGGTCGCCAGAGCGACGCCGAACACCATGTAGCCGATGTGGCTCACCAGCGTGAACGACAGCATCCGTTTGATCTCCGACTGCGCGACCGCACCGAGGATGCCGACGATCATCGTCAGCAGCGCCGCCCACATGAGCAGATCGGTCAACGGGCTGTCCGGGAACAGCAGCGTTTGGGTGCGGATGATCGCATAGACGCCGACCTTGGTGAGCAGTCCGGCGAACACGGCGGTCACCGGCGCCGGAGCGGTCGGGTAACTGTCGGGCAGCCATGCCGACAACGGGAACACCGCCGCCTTGATGGAGAAGGTGGTGAGCAGCAGGAGTTGGAGGACCAGGGAGACGCCGTCGGGCAGGTCCGCCAGCCGTCCGGAGAGCTGGGCGAGATTGACCGTGCCCGTGGCCGCGTAGACCAGCGCGATGGCTGTGAGGAACAGCAGCGATGACAGCAGGCTGACCACGACGTACGTCGTGCCGGCCCGGATGCGCTCGCCGGTGCCGGTCAGGGTCATCAGGACGTAGCTGGCGGCGAGCAACACCTCGAAGCCGACGAAGAGGTTGAACAGGTCGCCGGCCAGGAACGCGTTCGCGACGCCCGCGGAGAGCACGAGGTAGGTGGGGTGATAGATCGACAGCGGGGTGTCGCGGGTGCCGTCGGCGACGCCCTGGCCGAGCGAGTACACGAGGACTGCGAGTGTCACCGTTGCCGACACCAGCAGCATCAATGCCGACAGCCGGTCGGCGACGAGTGAGATACCCAACGGTTCGGGCCAGCCGCCGATCCAGACCACGAGCGGTCCCTGCGAGTCGGCGCTGACCAGCAGGATCGCGGCGATCGCCACCGATGCCGACAGTGCGACCACGCTCACGGCCCGCTGTACGTGGGCCCAGCGGCCGAGCGCAAGGGCAACGCCGGCTCCCAGCAGCGGCAGCACGACCGGGAGCGGGACGAGGCTGGCGGCGGTCACGGCCGGCCCTCCGGCATCGGGGCGCGTTCGTCGTCGTCGTCGTAGCTCCGCGACTCGGCGTCGGCCACGGCCAGCCGGCGGATCGCGGCGTCCTCGACGTCGTCCTGGACCTCGTCGTGACCGGTCAGCTGCCAGCTCCGGTAGGCCATCGCCAGCAGGAACGCGGTGATCCCGAGCGTGATCACGATCGCGGTCAACACCATCGCCTGCGGCAGTGAGTCGCTCATCCGTGCGGGCTCCGTGACCCCGACGATGGGGGCACCGCCGGCCGGGCCACCGGCGACGAGGAACGCGATGTTGACCCCGTTGCTGATGAGGAGGATGCCGATCAGGACCCTGGTGAGGCTGCGTTCGAGCAGCAGGTAGACACCGGCGGCGACCAGGACCGAGGCGGTGAGGACCAGCGCGAGGTTGGCGTTCATCCGGCACCCCTGACGACCTCGGGCTCCCGGGCCGCGGGCTCGTCCTCCTCGTCGCCGTTCTGTGCCGCCTGCCGGTCGACACCGGACCCCAGGCTTCGGAGCACGTCGAGCATCAGGCCGACGACCACGAGGTAGACCCCGATGTCGAAGAAGATCGAGGTCACCAGGTGGATCTCACCGAGCAGCGGCACGGTGACGTCGATCACTGCGCTCTGCAGGACCTCGCCACCGAACAGCAGCGACATCAGCCCGGTGCCGGTGGCCACCACGAGTCCCAGCCCGAGCACGAGTCCGGCGTCGACCGGCGCCGCTTCGTCGAGCTCGTAACGGCCGGCGGCCAGGTATCGGACCATCAGGGCCAGGCCGGCGACCAGCCCTCCGGCGAACCCGCCGCCGGGGTTGTTGTGACCGGAGAACAGCAGGAACAGCGAGAAGGCGATCATGGTGTGGAAGGCCAGCCGGGTCACGACCTCGAAGATGATCGACCTCCGCTCGGGAGCAAGCGTCCGCCCGCCTCGCAGCCAGGTGTTGCGGTAGTCGTCTCCGGTGGCTCGCCGGCGTGCTGCGATCGTCGGGCCCTCTGCTGGGCGGGCGATACCGGCCCGCCGGGTGTGCACGAAGACCATGCTGGCGACCCCCGTCGCGGCCACCGCCAGCACCGAGATCTCACCCAGGGTGTCCCAGGCGCGGATGTCGACGAGGATGACGTTGACGATGTTCCTGCCGCCACCGAAGCTGACCGCCTCGGCGGCGAAGTCCTCCGACACGGGGTCGGCCGTCCGAGCCGACGTTGCTGCGAGCACGAAGCCCGCGAACGCCGTCCCCACCAGCACACCGATACCGAGCCGGCCCCACCTGCTCGAGGTCAGCGGACGGTCGGAGAAGTAGATCGGCAAGCGGCGCATCACGAGCACGAAGACCACGATCGTCACGGTCTCGACGAGGACCTGGGTGAGCGCGAGGTCAGGGGCACCGTGAAGGAGGAAGAGCAGTGCCGTGCCGTAGCCGGTGACACCGACGAGGACGACCGCCTTGAGCCGGCGGCGGGCCCGGGCGGCCAGAACGGCGGCGACGGCGACGAGCCCCCCGACCGCGGCCTGGGCCGGAACGTCCCACGCCCGGAGGTCGACCTCCCAGGGGCTGCCGAATACCAGGGCGCCACCTGGCAGCACGACGACGACGACCAGGACGACAGCCAGGTAGATCGGCAGGGAGCCGCGCTGCGTCGTTCCGGTGACCTCGACGGCGAGCCGGTCGAGGCCGCGCATCAGGGAGTGGTACGTGCGCCCGGCGTCAAGCAGGGGGACGGCCCGTGCCTGCAGGCGTTCGACCCGGCCCCGAAGTCCGAACAGGGCGAGACCGCCGAGCACCGCGGCCGCCGACAGCGCCAGGGCCGGCTCGAGGCCGTGCCAGAGCGCGAGGTCGGGCTCGTGGGCGCCGGGCGGGAAAGCAGTGGCGTAGGGCTCGATGAGCGCGGTCTCGGCGGCGCCGGCGAAGCCGACGGCGACGCTGAGCATGCTGAGCAGGGCCGGAGCGGCCACGAAGTTGGCGGCTACGGCGACCGGTTCGGTGGCGGGCACATCGCGTTTGGCGGCGAAGGCGCCCCAGGCGAACCTCGCGGTGTAGGCGACGGTCAGCGCCGAGCCGGCGACCAGGGCGGCGAGGACGATGCCGGCCGGTACCGGCCCGATGCCGGTGCCGTCGCCATCAGGTGTGACACCGACGTCGAGGAACGCGATGAACACGCTCTCCTTCGCCACGAAGCCGGCGACCGGCGGGATGGCCGCCATCGACGCCGCCGCGGCCAGGCCGGTCGCCGTCACCACCGGCATCGACCGGGCCAGCCCGGACAGTTCGCGCAGGTCGCGGGTGCCGGCCGCCCGGTCGATGATGCCGACGACGAGGAACAGCGACGCCTTGAACAGCGCGTGCGCGACCACCATCGCGACACCGGCGAGCGCCGCCGACCGGGTGCCGAGCCCGACGATCGCCACCAGGAAGCCCAGTTGGCTGACCGTGCCGTGGGCGAGGAGCAACTTGAGGTCGGTCTGACGAAGCGCATGCCAACCCCCGAGCGCCATGGTCGCGGCGCCGAGGCCCAGCACGATGGGCCGCCACGGGCCGACGTCGGCGAACGCAGGTGCCAACAGGGCGACTAGGTAGACACCGGCCTTCACCATGGCCGCCGCATGCAGGTACGCACTCACAGGTGTCGGTGCGACCATCGCCCCCGGGAGCCAGAAGTGGAACGGGATGAGGGCCGACTTCGACACGGCACCGACGAGCGCCAACACGACACCCGCCGTCACGGCGGCCCCCGTGGGCGGCGCCGCGAGTATCTCGGAGATCCGGTAGGTCCCTGCCGCGTCGCCGATCAGGATCAGGCCGACGAGCATCGCGAGCCCACCGGCCGTCGTGACGATCAGCGCCTGCAGCGCTGCCCGCCGGTCCACGCGGCGCTCGGTCTGGTGGCCGATGAGCAGGTAGGAGAAGACGGTGGTGAGTTCCCAGAACACGTACAGCAGCAGCAGGTCGTCGGCGAGGACCAAACCGAGCATGGCCCCGGCGAATCCGGTGAAGTTGAGCCCGAACCTGCCGAGCCCCTCGGCATCGCCGTCGAAGTACCACGTGCAGTAGGCGAGGACGAGCGCTCCTATGCCGCTGACGAGCAGGGCGAGAACCCACTGCAACGTGGTCAGCCGGAACGCGAGATCGAGGTCGAGGCTCGGCACCCACGTGACGACCTCGACCACGGACCCGCCCTGCGCCACCCGCGAACTCTGTGCCAGCAGCCAGCAGAACGCGGTGGCAGGTGCCAACGCCAGGACGAGGAAGGCGTACCGGCCCATCGCCCGTACCACGAGGGGACCCAGCGCCGCCAGGCCGAGGTGCAGAAGCAGGAGCAGCGTCACGTCAGTACCTGCCGGTCGGCGTGGCGTTCATCGAGCCTGGGAAGGGAGGCACATCGTACCAACCGGGTGTCAGACCACCGCGCCGTAGTCCGGCTCCTGCCGCCCCCGGTCGTCGGCGCGCCGCTCGGATCGGGGCCTCGGGGCGGACCCGGGGTAGCGGGCCTCGAGCTCGATCGCCAGCGGCGTTGCCGTGAAGTTGGAGGAGTACGTGCCGACCAGAATTCCCAGCAGGAGTGCGAGGGCGAAGTCGGACAGCGAGTCGCCCCCCAGGACCAGCAGGGCCGCCAGGATGAACAGCGTGCTGATCCCGGTGTTGACGGTGCGGGGGAGCGTGGCCAGGATCGCCGCGTTCGCCACCCGGGGGAACGGCGACCCCGGCGACTCCGTCCACTTCTCGCGGATCCGGTCGAAGACGACGACGGAGTCGTTCACCGTGTAGCCGATGATGGTCAACAGTGCCGCCAGGAAGATCCCGTCGATCGGCTTGCCCAGCCACGCGAAGATGCCCAGGACGATGACGACGTTGTGGGACAGGGCCGCGACGGCGCCGGTGCCGAACGTCCACCGGAACCGGATCGCCAGATAGGCCAGCTGGGCGGCGAGCGCCACCCCGAGGGCGATCAACGCGTTCCTCCGCAGCTCGTCACCCAGGCTGGGCCCGATCAGTTCGTCGCGGACGACCTCGGCTCCGCCGCCGGCGTCCGCGAGCGCTTCGCGGATGCGGGCCGCCTCGTCGTCGGTGAGCTCACCGGTGCGGACGGTGACGTCGTCGTCCCCGGACTCGTGGACGACCGCCGTCGGGAATCCGGCCTCGGCGACGACCATACGAGCCCGGTCGGGATCGACCGGCCGGGTGGTCGAGACCTCGATCAGCCGGCCACCGGTGAACTCGACGCCGAAGTCGAGGCCGCGCAGGCTGATGCCGGCGATGCTGAGGACAACGACCACCGCCGAGACCAGCAGCCATCGGCGGCGGGACCGCATCAGGTCCGGGCCCTTCTCGTCGAGCCAGGTACGGACCCGCCCGTGCCTGGCGATCCCGGTGACCTCGGGTCGGCGGCGGACCCATCCCCGCGTGGCGATCCACTCCGCGAGGGCCCGGGTGACGACCAGGGCTGAGAACAGCGACGCCAGCACGCCGATGGTCAGCGTGACGCCGAATCCCCGGACCGGCCCGGCGGCGAGGAAGAAGAGCAGCACGGCGGCGAGCAGCGTGGTGACGTTGGAGTCGGCGATGGCCGACAGCGCGTGGCGGAAGCCGCTCTGCACGGCCTTGCGAACGCTCTTCGTCGTGCCGTCGACGTAGTCCTCGCGGGCGCGTTCGAAGACGAGCACGTTCGCGTCGACGGCCATGCCGATCGCCAGCACGAACCCCGCCAGGCCGGGCAACGTCAGGGTGGCGCCGATGGCCGTCAACGTCGCGAACGAAATCAGCGCGTAGCACGCGAGGCCGATCGTCGCCATCAGGCCCATCAGCCGATACGCGGCGACGATGAACAGGGCGGTCAGAGCGACGCCGATGATCGCCGCCCGGGCGCTCGCGTCGATGGCCTCGGCACCCAGGGTCGGCCCGACCGTGCGCTGCTCGACGACCTCGACCGGCACCGGCAGGGCACCGCCCTCGATGAGGACCGCGAGGTCGGTGGCCTCCTGCTGCGTGAACGTGCCGGTGATCTTGGTCTCACCGCCGGGGATGCCGATGTCGCAGGAAACGCCCGGGTCGACCTGGGGGGAGGAGATGACCTCCTCGTCGAGCACGATCGCGATCCGCCGCATCGGGTCGCCCGGCGGCGAGCACGCCGCCTCGCCGGTCAGTTCCGCCCACCCCTGTTCACCGTCACCGACGAAGTCGACCGTCACGAACCACCCCGAGGCGGTCTGCGGGTCGATGGCGGCGTCGGCACCGGCGACGCCGTCGCCGGTCAGTGCGGCCGGACCCAGCCGTAGCGGCTGGCCCGACTCGTCCGGGAGCACCAGCTCCGCGCCGGGAGCGGGCGTCTCCGTTCCCGGAGACGGTGAGGCGGTCGGCGCTTGCGCGACGCCGAGAACCGGGTGGAACGTCAGCTGTGCCGTCCGGCCGATGACCTCGGCGGCCTCGCGCGGGTCGAGCACGCCCGGCAGCTCGACGATGATGCGCTGCTCGCCCGAGCGGGCCAGCGCCGGCTCGGCGACGCCCAGAGCGTCGACCCGACGGCGCAGCACCTCGAGGGCACGATCGGTCGACTCGGCGTCAGCCTGCACAGTGGGGGAATCCCGGGTCTCGAGGACGATCTGCGTCCCACCGCGGAGATCGAGACCGAGCCGCGGGGACGCGGTGAGCACGACGTAGGACGACACCGCGAGAACGGCCAGCGCCAGCAGGGTGCGGATCAGGGTGGAGCGGGACACCGAGGCCTCCGATGCGGCCGTCGTCACGGTCGCCGGCGCGCGCCAGTGTACGTGGGCCGGCGCGGCGCACCTACAATCGTCGCGGTCCGCCGTTTCCGTCCACCGGACCGGCTGCTTGCCGACCACCGATCTCCGGCCTGAGGAATCGCCCGTTGCTGTCCGCGCTGCCGACCGGCTCCACGCCGTCGTCCCAGACCGTCGATGACGGTCTGACGGGGCTCAGTGGCCTGGCCGCCGACGTCATGACGTCGCTCGGCGAGGTCGGCGTCGGCCTGCTGACGCTGGTCGAGACCGTCTTCCCGCCGATACCGAGCGAGATCCCGCTGTCGCTGGCGGGCTTCCTGGCCGAGCGCGGCCGCATGAACGTCGCCTGGGTGCTGGTCGCTGCCACGCTGGGATCCGTCCTGGGTGCGCTCGTGCTCTACTGGTTGGGCGCAGCGTTCGGCGAGCAGCGTGCCCGGCGGTGGCTGACCAGGCTGCCGCTCGTCGACGAGTCCGACTTCGACCAGGCCTCGGCCTGGTTCCAGCGCCATGGTCACGGCGTCGTCTTCTTCGGACGCTTCGTGCCGATCGTCCGCAGCCTCGTCTCGCTGCCGGCCGGCGCACAACGGATGCCGCTACTTCCGTTCGTTGTGCTCACACTGCTGGGCAGCTTGCTGTGGAACGCCCTGCTGGTGGGAGCCGGCTACGCCCTCGGCACCCAGTACGAGCGGGTCGAGGACTACCTGGCCTACCTCGACTACGTGGTCTTCGCCGCGATCGCGGTGGTCCTCGGCTGGTGGATCATGCGCAAGCGGCGCCAGCGTCGAGCCGCAGATACGAGCGCCTGAACATCCGCCCACGCCCGCCGGACCTGTCAGGTATGCGACTTGTCAGGCTGGGGCGACGATGTGCCGCAGGCAGGTGAGTTGTCAGGCCTGACAACTCGGTGTGTACGGGACGTCGAGGGGCGTGACGGGTGAGAGGGACCATGCGGGTGGGCAG
>DASRTE010000071.1:0-3272 GCA_035656095.1 Jiangellaceae bacterium | reverse complement strand
CTGCCCTCGTGCACGGCGATGACCGCGACCTCGGCGATCGTCGCCGGGTTGCCCCGGCCGGTGATCGTCGGTAGTCGCCACTCGTCGTCGGCGAGCTCCGACAACACCGTGGCGAACGTGTCGGCGGCATCGTCGAGGTCGGCGGCGAGCTCCTCACGGTCGAGCGTCGGCGAGGCAGCCGCCACCTTCCCCTCCCAGTCGACCACCGTCTCCGAGGGGTCGGTGTCGGCCAACGCGCAGCGGACCCGCTCGTCGAAGACGCGGAAGATGTCCCGCACGTGCGCGCTGTACTCGAGCGCCGACCAGACGTCGGCCGAGGGCGCCCGGCGCACGATCTCGTCGAGGTCCTCGTCCGCCAGGCCCCGCGTCAGCGGCGCCCGGTAGCGCCGACCGTAGGACCGGATGGCGACCGGCAGATTCCTGGGGCGCAGCTCCGCGGGATCGAAGCCGCACTCGTCGCATCGCTCCATGCCCATGAAGGCTCACCCCCTTCCGGCGCGCCCCGACGTCACGGCGCCGCCTCAGGCCTCCTCGCCCACCTCACGCCTTACGGAGTTCACCAGGTGGCTGGGCAGCACGTCGTAGTGATCGTGTGCGGCTCGGAACCGACCGCGCCCGCCCGTCAGCGAACGCAGCTCGATGGCGTAGCGCTGGATCTCGGACGTCGGCACCAGGGCGATCACGGTCTGGGTGCCGTCGCCCTCGGTCTCGGTGCCCTGCACGCGGCCGCGCCGGGCGTTGAGATCGCCCATGACGTCGCCCTGCAGGTCGACCGGCACGGTGACCTCCAGCCGGCTGATCGGCTCCAGGATCACGGCGTCCGCCTGAGCCAGTGCGGCGCGGAACGCGAGCCGACCTGCGACCTTGAACGCCATCTCGGAGCTGTCGACCGAGTGCTCCTTGCCGTCGATGAGGGTGACCTTCACGTCGACGACCGGGTAGCCGTACGCCCCGCCCGAGTGCATGGTCTCCTCGACGCCCTTCTGCACCGCCGGGATGTACCCCCGGGATATGGCGCCGCCCACGATGTGGTTCTCGAACTCGAAGCCCGTGCCTCGCGGCAGCGGCTCGACGTCGATGATGCAGACCCCGAACTGCCCGTGGCCCCCCGTCTGCTTCTTGTGGCGCCCCTCGACGCCCTTGGCCGCACCGGTGATCGTCTCCCGGTAGGGCACCCGCACCGGCTCGGTCTCGACGTTGGCGCCGAACTTGCGTGTCAGCTTCTCCATGGTGATCTGGAGGTGCGTCTCACCGGTCCCCTTGAGGAGCGTCTGGTGCGTCTCGTCGTTGCGCTCGACCACCAGCGAGGGGTCCTCCTCCTGGAGGCGGTGGAGGGCGGGGGCCAGCTTGTCCTCGTCGGCCTGCGTCTTCGGCACGACCGCCACCGCCAGGTTCGGCTCCGGCTGCTCGATCTGGGGCACGACGACCGGCTTGCCGCGTGGGGCGAGCGTGTCGCCCGTCATGGTCCCCGACAGCTTGGCGACCGCGCCGATCTCGCCGGCCACCAGCTCACCGGCCGTCTCCTGCTCCTTGCCCCGGACCGTAAGCAGGCCGTGGAGCCGTTCGTCGCCGCCGGTCCGGCTGTTGGTCAGGTGGTCGTCGGGCCGGAGGGTCCCCGACAGGACCTTGAACAGGCTGACCTGGCCCACGTAGGGGTCGGCGATGGTCTTGAACACGATCGCCAAGGGGTCGCCGGTGGCGTCGGCAGCGACCTCGACGTCGCTGTCCCCGGCGATCACCGACGTGGGTCGGTCGAGGGGTGAGGGGCCGATCTCGACCAGGAAGTCCGCTAGGCGGTCGATGCCGATCTCGCGCGTCGCCGAGCCGACCACCACCGGGAACACCGCGGCCGACGCGATGCCATCGTGCAGGGTGCGCTCTAGTTCCTCGACGCCGGGCACGTCGCCATCGAGGTAGCGCTCGAGCATGTCGTCGTCGGCCACGACGATGCCTTCGACGAGGTTGTCGCGGACCTCGTGCTCACGGGCCTCCATGTCCTCGGGGATCGCCTCGGTGCGGGGGCGACCCCCCTCGTAGATGTGGGCGGTGTCGGTGAGCAGGTCAGCGATGCCCCGGAAGTTCGCCTCCTCGCCGATCGGCAGCTCGAGGGGGGCGATCCCGGCGCCCAGCCGGTCCCGCAGCTGGTCCAGGGTGGCATCGAAGCTGGACCGCTCCCGATCGAGCTTGTTGACGAACACCATGCGGGGCAGGCCCATGTCGGCGGCCATCTTCCACACGACCTCGGTCTGGACCTCGACGCCGTCGACGGCGCTCACCACGAAGACCGCCAGGTCTGCCACCCGAAGCGCGGCCGCGACGTCGCCGATGAAGTCCGCGTAGCCCGGCGTGTCGATCAGGTTGATCTTGTGGTCGCGCCATTCGAATGGGGCCAGCGACAGGGACAGGGAGATGGTGCGCCGCTGCTCCTCGGGGTCGTAGTCCGACACCGTGGTGCCGTCCTCGACACGTCCGAGGCGGTTGATGGCGCCGGAGCGGTGGAGCAGCGCCTCGACCAGGCTGGTCTTGCCCGAGCCGCCATGGCCCACGAGTGCGACGTTCCGAATGTGATCGGTCGCATACCGCTTCACCAGGACCCCCTGTGTCCACGAGTCATCGGCGCCGTGAAGGCGAGGCTAGCGGACCCCCGAAGAAGTCATCGTGGCGTCTCGCCGGCCATGCGCCCGCTAGCGGCCGGTCCCCGGTCGCCGCGCCGGTGCCCGGGTGGTCGCTGCCAGCGGGCACGCGGCGTTAGCCTGATCCCGCACGCAGTGGCGCGTACCCAATCGGGAGACACGATGTTCGACGGACGCTGGCGGAGCACCTTCGAAAATGGCCTGCGACCCATCGGTGCCCAGATCAGGCGCACCGGGATCACGGCGAACCACCTGACGCTCACGGGGCTGGCCATGGCGACGGCGGCGTCGCTCACGATCGCGCAGGGTTGGCTCCGGGCCGGACTGGTCTTGCTCATCCTCACCGCCATTCCCGACGTGCTCGACGGCGCGGTCGCCAAGGCGTCGGGCACTGCGTCGCCGAGGGGTGCCTTCTTCGACTCGGTGATCGACCGCATCAGCGACGCGTTGCTCCTCGGCGGTGTCGCCTGGTACCTGGCGTCCACGCAGCCCGGTCGGGTTTCGGTGCTGCCCCTCGCCGTGCTGGCGGCGTCGCTGTTGATCTCCTACGAACGGGCCAAGGCCGAGTCGCTGGGCTTCGACGCCCGCGGCGGGCTCATGGAGCGGGCCGAGCGGCTCATCGTGCTCGGGTTCGGCCTG
>DASRTE010000070.1:0-2766 GCA_035656095.1 Jiangellaceae bacterium | reverse complement strand
AGTCCGGCTGCGTGCCCTCCTTCCCGGCGGCCCGATCGAGGAGCACGGCCGCGACGCCGTGCTGGCACGGTTTGATGACTGGTTCGGGAGCTACGACACCGTCGTGCTCACCGACGTTGCGGGCGACGACGTCGGCGACCGGGTGCTCGTGTACTACAAGCTCAAGTTCGACCCCGACGCCGACCGTCGCGTCCTCACCCAGACCGTCGTGTGCACGCTGCACGACGGCCTCGTGGGCCGGATGGACCTGGTCTGCACGGGCTTCCGGGAGTACTGATGACGCAGCCTCGCGCACGAGCGCTCGACCACTGGGGCGACTACGACCGGGATTGCCCGTTCCCGCTGTTCGCCGAGGTTCGCGCCGCCGGACCGGTCAGGCGAACCGGCGCGACCCACCTGGCATTCGGGCACGGTATCCACCACTGCTTCGGCGCCCGGCTGGCCCGGCTAGAAGCCGAGGTGGCGTTCACCGCCGTGCTCTCCCGCTTCCCCTGCCGGCAGCTCGCCGTACCGCCCGACGAGTTGCGCTGGGGACATGGGGACGGGCTCGTCCTGCGCGAGCTGTCCGAGTTGCCCGTCTTGTTGTCCGGGTCCGACCCGCAGGAGAAATCCTCATGACCCGCGCACCCGAACCGGACGCGGAGAGCCTCGTCGAACGCACCTCGGTCATCCACCCTGGCCTAGCCCCAGACCTGATCTATCTCGACTACAACGCCACGACGCCGGTCGACCCGCGCGTGGTGGAGGCAATGCTGCCTTACCTGACGACGCACTTCGGCAATCCCTCCAGCGCGCATGCCTACGCCGCGGCACCGAAGCGCGCGCTCGACGCCGCGCGCACATTGGTCGCCGAGCTCATAGGCGCCGAGCCGGCCGAGTTCGTGTTCACCGGCAGCGGGTCGGAGGCCGATGCGCTTGCCATCCGTGGCGCCGCTTTGGCCGCCGGCACGAGCTCGGGGCAGCCGCATGTCATCACCCAGGCGACCGAGCATCCGGCCGTGTTGGCCGCCTGCCGTGCCCTGCAACGCGAGCACCGAACGGACGTCACCGTCCTGCCTGTAGATCACGACGGTCTCGTCGACCCGGCCGCTCTGGAGGCTGCGTTCACCCCTAGCACGGTGCTGGTCTCGGTGATGCTGGCCAACAACGAAACCGGCACTATTCAGCCGGTGGCCGCACTCGCCGAGCTCAGTCACCGGCATGGGGCGCTATTCCACACCGATGCGGCACAGGCCGTGGGCAAGATTCCGGTCGACGTGGAAACCATGGGGATCGACCTGCTGACACTGGTCGGGCACAAGATGTATGCGCCCAAAGGGATCGCGGCCCTCTACGTCCGCTCGGGGATCACGCTGGCACCACTCGTTGGCGGCGGCGGCCAGGAACGCGGCCTGCGTGCGGGCACCGAGAGCGTTGCCGGCGCGGTCGCCCTGGGTGCAGCCGCCGAACTGTCGAAGAAGGAGCTCGCGGACGGTGCTCCAGGTCGGTTGGAGAAACTCCGAGACGATCTGCAAGACGCGCTGGCACGGCGTCTCCCTGATCGAGTCAGGCTCAATGGCCACCCTGTCCGCCGCCTACCCAACACGCTGAACGTCAGCATCGCGGGCACCCGTGGCTACGAACTGCTCGCCCAAACTACATCCGTTGCGGCATCCACCGGGTCCGCGTGCCATGCCGGCAACCACGAGCGGTCCCCGGTGCTCAGCGCCATGAACGTCCCGGAGGACTCGTCCCTTGCGGCCATACGCCTCTCGTTGGGCCGCTGGACGACCGACGCTGACGTCGAGCTCGCCGCGGCTGCACTCGCCGCGGCAGCGACCCCGGACGAAGTGCGCGTGTCGAGCGGCAGTGCCCGCCTGGACAGCCTCGCGAGCGCGAACGCCTCGTGAAAGCGCACGCGGAGGACGTGGAGACCGACTATCTCGTGGTCGGCGCGGGTGCGGCCGGGATGGCCTTCACCGACCAGTTGCTCGCGCACTCCGATGCGACCGTGACGGTGGTCGACCGGCGGCATGCACCGGGGGGGCACTGGGTGGATGCGTACCCGTTCGTGCGGCTGCACCAGCCCTCGGCGTTCTACGGGGTCAGTTCGGTGCCGCTGGGCCAGGGCGCCCTGGACAGCGTGGGGACGAACGCCGGCTACTACGAACTCGCCGGTCGCGACGAGATCTGCGCGCATTTCGAGCGCGCCATGCACCGGCATTTCCTGCCGACCGGACGGGTGCGGTACTTCCCGAACTGCGACTACGTGGGCGAGCACCGCTTCGTCTCCCGGCTGACCGGCTCCTCGTTTCGGGTACGGGTCCGACGCAAGGTCGTCGACACCGGCTATCTCGAGCCCGCGATCCCGGCGACCACCCGTCCCCCGTTCGAGATCGCCGAGGGCGTCGCCTGCGTGCCGATCGGGGCACTCGCCCGACTCGACGAGCGACCGGACCGGTACGTGATCATCGGTGCCGGCAAGACCGCGCTGGACGCCTGCGTGTGGCTGCTCGAGCAGGGTGCGCCGGCGGACCGCATCTGTTGGGTCAAGCCGCGCGAAGCCTGGTGGATCAACCGGCACTTCCAGCAGCCGTACGCCCTCGCTCCGGAGTTCCACCGCGGTTCCGCGCTGCAGTTCGAGGCGATCGCACAGGCCGACTCGATCGATGACGTCTTCGCCCGGCTCGAGGCGGACGGCTACTTCCTGCGCGTCGACCCCGACGTCGCGCCGACCATGTTTCGCGGGGCCGTCGTCAGCGAAGCAGAGCTCGCGCTGCTGCGGCG
>DASRTE010000069.1:0-51829 GCA_035656095.1 Jiangellaceae bacterium | reverse complement strand
GGCCTGGAGGTGCTGGCCGTGCCGTGGGTCCAGCTGATCATCTTCGTCGTGCTGGCTGCCGTGGTCGGGCTTCTGGCGGCCCTGTGGCCGGCCGGCCGGGCCGCCCGACTCGACGTCCTGCGGGCGATCACCACCGAGTAGTCCCCGATGGGTCAGAGGCCGGGCGGCGGGCCCAAGGTGGTGATGGTGGAGTCGCCCGCAATCGGGACGGTCGCCGGCGGCTCGGCATCGATCACGGCCTCCACGACGGCGCTCGCCCGCGGTGCGATCTCCCCGGAGTGGATCTGCTCCGCCCAGTGGCAGGCCACCGTGTGCCCGGGCACGATCTCGCGCAGCGCCGGCCGCTCGTCGTCGCAGCGGGTGGGCTGCCGGTACGGGCATCGGGTGTGGAACCGACACCCGGGCGGGGGGTTCGCCGGCGAGGGAAGGTCGCCGCTGAGCAGGATCCGCTCGCGGGTGTCCTCGATCACCGGGTCGGGGATGGGAACCGCCGACATCAGTGCCTTCGTGTACGGGTGATACGGCGCCGAGTACAGGTCGTCCGAGGGTGCCTGCTCGACGATTCCACCCAGGTACATCACTGCGACCACGTCCGCAATGTGCCGGACCACGGCCAGGTCGTGCGCGATGACCACATAGGTCAGCCCGAGCCGGTCCTGCAACTCCTCCAACAGGTTGACCACCTGGGCCTGGATCGACACGTCCAGCGCCGAGACGGGCTCGTCGGCGATGATCAGTTCAGGCTCCAGAGCGATCGCCCTGGCGATCCCGATCCGCTGGCGTTGGCCGCCGGAGAACTCGTGCGGATAGCGCGACGCCGCCGATGCCGGGAGGCCCACGAGGTCGAGCAACCGCGCGACCGTCGTCGCCTCGGCACGCTCGATCCCGTGCGCCCGGCGGGGCTCGGTGAGCACGGATTCGACGCTCTGCCGCGGATCCAGGCTCGCCATCGGGTCCTGGAAGATCATCTGCATCCGGCGTCGCATGCGCCGCAGGTCTTCCCCCTCTATCGAACTGACGTCGGTGCCGTCGAAGGTGACCGTGCCCCCCGTCGGCTCGACCAGGCGCAGGATCGACCGCCCGAGCGTCGTCTTGCCGCAGCCGGACTCTCCCACCAGGCCGACCGTCGAGCCGCGCGGAACATCGAGATCCACGCCGTCGACCGCTTTCACCCACCCGACAACTTTGTCGAAGATGATCCCGGATTTGATCGGGAAGTACACCTCGAGGCCCCGCACCGTGAGCAGCGTGTCCTCCGCCGACACCGCACGACGGTGACGCTGCGGCTCGCCCGGCTCCGGTACTCCGTGGCGCTCCGCGGCGGCCCCCTCGGTCGTACTCACGCGGGAACCTCCTCGGCCGCCACGAGCGGGTTGTAGCAGCGCAGTTCCCGGCTGCCAGCGGACTCCAGATCCGGCGGGCGCTCGGTGCAGGGCTCGACCCGGTTGGGGCATCGGGGCGCGAATGCGCACCCCTCCGACCACGGCAGCAGGTCGGTCGGCGAGCCCGGGATCGGGTGCAGCGGTGCGCCGCGCGGAGCGTCCAGGCGGGGAACTGACGCGAGCAGCCCGCCGGTGTAGGGGTGGCGCGGCTCGGCGAACAGTTCCCGGCGCCCGGCAGACTCGACGACGCGCCCGCCGTACATGACGTGCACGGTGTCGCAGAGCCCGGCGATGACGCCGAGATCGTGGGTGATCATCAGCAGCGCTGCACCGGAGTCGCGAACGAGTTCCTTCAACAGTTCGAGGATCTGGGCCTGGATCGTCACGTCCAGGGCCGTTGTGGGTTCGTCGGCGATGAGCAGCCGCGGCTGGCAGGCGAGCGCCATCGCGATGAGGGCGCGCTGGCGCATGCCCCCGGAGAGCTGGTGGGGATACTCCTTCAACCGGCGAGTCGGATCCGGGATACCCACGCGCGCGAGCAACTCAGTCGCCGCGGTCCGGGCTGCGTCGCCCTTGAGGTCCTGGTGACGATGGAGCACCTCGGTGACCTGGATGCCGATCGGTACGACCGGGTTGAGGGAGGACATCGGGTCCTGGAAGACCATCGCGATGTCCCGACCGCGGATGTCGCGCATGCGTTCCGGCGGCAGGGTCAACAGGTCGTCGCCGTCGAAGTGGACCTCCCCGCCGACCCGCACGCCGCGCTTGGGCAACAGTCCCATGACGGCCAGCGAGGTGACGCTCTTTCCGCTGCCCGACTCGCCGACCAGACCCATGGTCTGGCCCGCGTCCACGGTGAACGACACGCCGTCGACCGCCCGGACGTCGCGGCGGCCCTTGCGGGTGAACGCCACCGACAGGTCGCGGACGTCGAGGAGATGGTCCGCGGCCGGCTCCGTCACGCTCACCGCCGGTACTTCGGGTCGAGTGCCTCGCGGAGCCGCTCACCGAGCAGCGTGAAGCCGAGTGCGGCGATGACGATGGCCACACCCGGAAAGAATGCCAGATGTGGGGCGCTGGCGAGATAGCGCTGGGTGTTGGCGAGCATGAGCCCCCACTCCGGCACCCTCGGGTCGGGACTCCCCAGTCCGAGGAACGACAGTCCGGCAGCCTCGATGATCGCCGTTGCCAGTGTCAAGGTGGCCTGGACGATCACCGGGGACATCGAGTTCGGCAGGACGTGGCCGAGGACGATCGACCGTCGACGCACGCCCAACGACGTCGCTGCGAGCACGTAGTCGCTCCCGCGCTGGGCCAGCATCTGGCCGCGTAGAAGACGGGCGAATATCGGGATGTTGATGACGGCGATCGCGATCATCACCGAGAGCAGGCTACGGCCGAGCAGTGCGGCGATGGCGATGGCCATCAGCAGTCCCGGGATCGAGAGCATCACGTCGACGACCCGCATGATCACGGTGTCGACCTTGCCGCCGAAGGCGCCGGCCAGGATGCCGAGCAGCAGGCCGCCGGCCATGCCCAGCAGAAGCGCGACCACGCCCACCAACAACGACGTGCGGGCCCCGAACACGACGCGGCTGAACTCGTCGCGGCCGAGCTCGTCCAGGCCGAACCAGAACTCGGCGGACGGCCCGGGGATGTTGGTCGGTGTGACGATGCCGGCACCGGGCCGGTCGGCGGGGTCGTACGGCGCGATCCAGGGCGCGAAGATAGCCACCAGGACGAAGAAGGCAATGAGCGCGAACCCGACGATAGCGACCGGGTCGCGGCGCAGCCGGCGCCAGGCGTCCTTGCGGAGGCTGCCGCCCTCCTCGCCGACCTTCGCGGCCTCGGTGGTCGCCTCGACCTGGGCCAGGCTCATTGCACCCTCACCCTCGGGTCGATCAGCCCGTACGAGACGTCCACGGCAAGGTTCACCAGCACGTAGAGGAACGCGATCATCAGGATGAAGCCCTGCAGCACGGCGTAGTCGCGGTTGCCGATCGCCTCGGCTACGAAGGAGCCCACGCCGGGCCAGGCGAACACCGTCTCGGTCAGGATCGCCCCCGAGAACAGGAGACCGGCCGTCAGGCCGATCACCGTGGCGACCGGGAGCAGCGCGTTGCGCAGGACATGGCGGCGGTTGATGGTGCGCTCATAGAGACCTTTGGCCTCC
This sequence comes from Jiangellaceae bacterium, assembly GCA_035656095.1. Lineage (GTDB taxonomy): Bacteria > Actinomycetota > Actinomycetes > Jiangellales > Jiangellaceae > DASRTE01. The sequence continues at coordinate 48,274 of DASRTE010000069.1, read as the reverse complement.
GCCGTGCGCACGTAGTCCTCGTTCACCACGTCGAGCACGCTGGCCCGGGTGATCCGCACGATGATCGCCAGCGGGATGGCACCCAGCGCGATGGCCGGAAGGATCAGGTGGACGATCGCATCCAGGCTGGCCTCCGGGTTGGCGGTGATGATCCCGTCCAGCACGTAGAACCCGGTCGGGTGCTCGGCGTCCATCCGCGGGTCCTGGCGGCCGCCGGTCGGCAGCCACCCGAGCCGGACCGCGAACACGTACTTGAGGATGTAGGCCAGGAAGAATACGGGGACGGCGACGCCGAGCAGCGAACCCGACACCGACAGGTTGTCCAGCCAGCTGCCGTAGCGGCGGGCCGCGAAGTAGCCGAGCGGGATGCCGATGCCGATCGCGAAGATCAGCGCAGCCATCCCCAGCTCGATCGTCGCGGGAAAGGTGCGCAGCATCTCCTCGACGACCGGGCGGTTGGTGCGGGAGCTGTTGCCGAAGTCGAGCTGGACCGCGTTCACCAGGAACTTCCAGTACTGGACGTACCCCGGCTGGTCCAGCCCGTACAGCTCCTCGATGCGTGCGACCGCCTCCGGCGTCGCCCGCTCTCCCAGGAGGGCCGCAGCGGGCCCACCTGGGAGAGCGCGGAGCCAGACGAACAGCAGCAGCGACAGCCCGAGCAGGATCGGGCCGAGTTGCAGCAGTCGCCGGACGACGAATCGCAGCATCGGTCTCTAGATCACTCCACCGTGACCACGGCGAAGCTCTCGTTGTTCAGCGGCCCGGGCACGTACCCGGAGATGCCCTCCGCGAACGCCACAGCGGGCTGGTTGTGCACGTACGGCACGCCCGGCACGAAGTCGGCGATCAGCCGGTTGGCCTCCTGGTAGAGCTCGGTCCGGCGGTCCGGGTCGGTCTCCGCCTCGGCCTCGTCGAGCTTGGCGAAGATCTCCGGGTTCTCGAAGTTGCCGAACTGCGGGTTGACGGTCTGGAAGAACGTCCCGATGAAGTTGTCCGGGTCGCCGAAGTCACCGGTCCAGCCCAGCAGGAACATGGGCGTGCCGCCGGTCGACTGGGCGTCGAGGTAGTCCGGGTTCCACGGCGCTGTCATCGGCGTGACGGTGAATCCCACCGCCTCCAGGTCTGCAGTGATCAGCTCCCAGTTGGCCTGCGGGTTCGGCATATACGGCCGGGACACGTCGGTCGGGTACCAGAACTCGAGGGTCAGGTCGGTGACACCCGACTCGGCGATGAGCCGCTGGGCTTCTTCCGGGTCGTAGTCGTAGACGGTCACGTCGTCGGCCCAACCGAACAGCTCCGGGGGCATGAACTGGGTCGCGATCTCCGTGCCCTCGGGGTAGTTGGTCTGGATCAGGTTCTCCTTGTTGATCGCATGGGCGATCGCCTTGCGGATGTTGATGTTCTCGAACGGCGGGTGGTTCTGCTGGAAGCCGACGTAGCCGACGTTGAACGCGGGCCGGCGCAGGATCTGGAAGCCCGCGCCCTCGAGCGCGTCGGCGTCGGCCGGGTCGACCAGGTCGTACCCGTCGATGTCGCCTGCCTCGAGAGCCTGGCGGCGGGCCGGGCCGTCCGGGATGACGGTGAAGATGATCTCGTCCAGCTGTGCGGGCTCGCCCCAGTAGTCCTCGTACCGCACCAGGGTGAGATTGCTGCCGCGCTCCCACGACTCGAACCGGAACGGCCCGGTGCCGGCCGGGTTCTCGTAGCCGAAGGTGCCCTCGAACGCCGGCGACTCCTCGGTGCCGCCGACCGCGTCGGCGTTGCCCTCTTCCAGCGCCGTCGGGCTGGCGATGCGGAACGACGGCATCTGCAGGGCCGAGATGAACGCCGAGGACGGCCGGGTCAGCGAGATGACCGCGGTGAATTCGTCGGTGGCCTCGCAGCCGGCGTACAGGCTCGGGGTCGCGCCGTCGGAGAAGCCTCCCATCACGGTGTTCCAGTAGTAGCTCACCGCGGGGCTCTGCATCACGCCCTCGAAGTTGTACCAGCGCTCGAAGTTGAAGCAGACGGCCTCGGCGTTGAAGTCAGTGCCGTCGTGGAACGTCACACCCTCGCGGAGCTGGAACGTCCACTCCAAGCCGTCTTCGCTGGCCTCCCACGACTCCGCGAGCGCCGGCACGACCTCAGTGCCGCCCTCCTCGGTGCCGACCAGGCCCTCGAAGATCTGGTATGTCGGCCGGGCCGACTCACCGTCGCTGAACAAGGCACCGTCCAGGATGATCGGGTCTGCCGAGGCGCCGAAGACGAGGGTGCCGCCCCCACCGCCCTCTTCACCGTCGCCGTCGCCGTCACCGTCGTCGCCACCGCACGCAGCGAGCACGAGGCTCGCGGCGATGGCCGAGATCACGGCGAACCTGCGGGACGAGCTCGTGGTTCGCATCTCCCACCTCACAGTCGAGTGCCGGCCGAGCGCACCCCGGCCGGGTGCTGCGACACTAATCGGCCACGTGGCCGATCGGGTCACTCCTACGTCATGGGCACATCCCGATTTGGCAACGGTTGGAGACGGCGCCGGTTCCGACTCGACAGTTGACGGCCTGATGCAGCGGTCCCTTCGGCGGTTGTCGGTACCCGCCCGCTGGAACGTGACATATTGCCGTCCGTGCCCGTCCCGACGTCGTCCGCGGCGGACGTGGTCGTGATCGGCGCCGGTGTCGTGGGTGCGTCGTGCGCCTTCTACGCCGCGAGAGCAGGCCTACGGGTCACGGTCGTCGACCGGGGATCGGTGGCGGGAGGCACGACCGGAGCCGGCGAGGGCAACCTGCTCGTCTCCGACAAGCTGCCCGGACCCGAACTCGACCTGGCCCGGCATGCCGCCCGGCTGTGGCGGGAGGTCGCCGACGAGGTGGGTGGCTTCGAGTACGAACCCAAGGGCGGCATCGTGGTGGCCGGCTCCGAGTCAGCCCTGGTCGACCTGCACGCGACCGGCGCCGGCCAGCGCGCGGCAGGCGTCGAGGCGGTTCCGGTGTCCGGTGCAACGCTGCGCGAGTACGAGCCGCATCTCGCGCCCGACCTCCGCGGCGGCGTCTACTACCCCGAGGACGCGCAGGTCCAGCCGATGCTGGCCGCCGCCCAGCTGCTCGCCGACGCCCGCGCGCACGGTGCCCAGGTGTTCCTCGGCCACGAGGTGAGCGCGCTGCTCCGCGACGGAGAGCGGGTCGTCGGTGTCGTCACCGCGGCGCGCCGCCATCCGGCGGCGGCCGTCGTCAACGCCGCCGGCACGTGGGGCCGGGCGGTCGCGGCTCTCGCGGACGTGGACCTACCGGTTCATCCGCGCCGCGGGTTCATCCTGGTCACCGAGCCACTCCCCCGGGTGGTGCGCCACAAGGTCTACGCCGCGGACTACATGTCGAACGTGGCCAGCGACGACCGGTACCTGCAGACATCGCCGGTGGTCGAGGGCACCGCTGCAGGCCCCGTGCTCATCGGCTCGAGCCGGGAGCGGGTGGGCTTCGACCGCACGTTCTCCGTCCCGGTGCTGCGCACGCTCGCAGCCCGGGCGATCCAGCTGTTCCCGGTCCTCGCCGGCGTCGCCGTCATCCGCGCCTATCGCGGTTTCCGTCCCTACTGTCCCGACCACCTGCCGATCGTCGGACCCGATCCGCGCGCGCCCGGCCTGTTCCACGCGTGCGGCCACGAGGGAGCCGGGGTCGGCCTTGCCCCGGTGACCGGCCACCTCCTGGTGCAGGTGCTCGCCGGTACCCGACCCGACATCGACCTTCGTCCCTTCCGACCGGAACGGTTCGCATGAGCGACAGCTTCGACTTCGACGGGCGCGCCGTGCCGTTCGACGCCGGCCAGAGCATCGGCGCCGCACTTCTCGCGGCCGGCGTGGCGTCGTGGCGCACGACCCGCCGAGGGGCCCGGCCCCGCGGCCTGTTCTGCGGGATCGGCGTCTGCTTCGACTGCCTGGTGACGGTGGAGGACCGCCCGAACCAGCGCGCGTGCCTCGTGCCGGCACGCGCTCGTCTACAGGTTCGCAGCCAGGACGGGACCGGCCGTGGCGCGCTCTCCGTATGACGTCGTCGTCGTCGGCGCCGGGCCCGCCGGGCTGGCCGCGGGTGCCGCCGCGGCCCGGGCCGGCTGCACCGTGGCCATGCTCGACGCCGCGACGGAGCCGGGCGGCCAGTACTGGCGTCACCCGCCCGGTCGCCTCGACGCCGTAGCCGACCTGCACCACGACCTGACGACCTACCGGAGGCTCGCGACGGTCGTGCGGACGAGCGTCGACCTCCTCCCTGGCCACCACGTCTGGACCGTCGCCCGCCGCACCGACGGGTTCGACGTCCACGCGGTCCGGGACGACCGTGAGGACGTCGTGACGGGCTCCGCCGTCATCCTGGCTCCGGGCGCCTACGACCGCCAGATTCCCTTCCCGGGCTGGGACCTGCCCGGCGTTCTCACCGCCGGCGGCGCCCAGGCGTTGATCAAGGGTCATCAGGTCAGCGCCGGTGGTCGGATCGCGGTCGGAGGTACCGGGCCCTTCCTGCTCTCCGTGGCCGCGGGTCTGGGAACACGCGGTTTCGACGTGGCCGGCGTCTTCGAGGCCAACAGCGCGCTCGGCTGGATGCGCCAAGTCCCGGCCGTGGCCAGGATCCCCGGCAAGGTCGCGGAGGGCCTCGGCTACGCCGCAACGCTGGCCCGGCACCGAATCGGCTTTTACGCCCGCCATGCCATCGTCGCCGCGCACGGCGACGACCGGGTCCGCGCGATGACGGTCGCCAGGCTGGATCCCGGCTGGCGGGTCGTTCCTGGAAGCGCACGAACCGTCGCCTGCGACACCGTGGCGGTGGGATGGGGCTTCGTGCCCCAGGTCGAACTGCCGCTGAGTCTCGGCTGCCCCACCCGCGTCGACGTCGACGGTTCGCTCGTCGCCGTCGTGGACGAGCGGCAGGCCAGCACGGTCCCGGGCGTGTTCCTGGCCGGCGAGGTGTGCGGCGTCGGTGGGGCGGCCCTCGCCGTGATCGAGGGCGAGATCAGCGGACGGGCAGCCGCGGCATGGCTCGGGCGCACGGTCGACTGGCCGGACCGACTGCGCCGCCGCCGCCGCGCCCACCGCGCCTTCGCGGCCGCCATGCACCGGGCCCACCCGATGCCGGACGGATGGCTCACCTGGCTCGGGCCGGCCACGGTCGTCTGCCGGTGTGAGGAGGTGACAGTCACAGAGATCACCGACGCCGTCGACCGCCTCGGCGCCACCGACGCACGGACGGTCAAGTTGCTCAGCCGGGCCGGGATGGGCTGGTGCCAGGGGCGGATGTGCGCCTATGCCACTGGCAGCCTGAGCAGTGCCTCGACCGGATGCCCCACCGACCCGCGTCCGTTGGCCGAACGACCCGTGGCGGTCCCGGTCGGCCTCGGCGTGCTCGCGAGAGGCGGCGACGACTGACATCCGGCCGCGCCGGGACGGCCGGGCCGGGTCGTGGTTCTGAACCGTGCGGGCGGGTGACCCGTGTCCCTGGACGTGGAGGACTGCAGTTCCTCGTTCTCCTTGAAATGATATCGTCTATCTGTGCAATATTACATTGCACAGATAGGAGCGTCCGATGGTTCAACGCGACCGCCCATGGCACGGCGTTCTCGTCGCCACGGTGCTGCCATTCCGAGCTGACCTCTCGATCGATCTCGACCGTTACGCGGAACACGTGCGCTGGCTGGCCGAGAACGGCTGCGACGGAATATGTCCCAACGGATCACTGGGCGAGTATCAGGCCTTGACCGACAACGAGCGCGCCGCCGTCGTCAGCACGGCGGTCGACGCCGCGCCGGCGGGATTCACCGTCATGCCCGGCGTCGGTGCGTACGGGGCTCGGGCAGCGCGCGCCTGGGCGGACCAGGCGGCCGAGGCCGGCGCACACGTCCTCATGGCCCTTCCGCCGAATGGATACCGCGGCGACGACCGCAGCGTGATCGAGCACTACCGCGAGATCGCCAAGGCCGGGCTTCCGGTGTCCGCCTACAACAACCCCGTCGACACCAAGATCGACCTCCACCCGGCTTTGCTGGCCGAGCTGTACCAGGAAGGTCTCATCGTGGGGGTCAAGGACTTCACCGGAGATGCGCGGCGCAGCTACGAGCTCGCCGAGCTCGTTCCGGACCTCGACGTCCTCATCGGCACCGACGATTCCGTCGTCGAGGTGGGTCTGGCCGGCGCGAAGGGATGGGTCTCCGGGTTTCCCAACGCCTTGCCGCGGGCCTGCGTCGAGCTCTATGACGCGACCATGACCCGCGATCTCGACACGGCGCTCCCCCTCTACCGTGAGTTGCATGCGCTGCTGCGGTGGGACACCCGCACCGAGTTCGTCCAGGCGGTCAAGCTCTCGATGGACGTCGTCGGCCGCTACGGTGGCCCCTGCCGGCCGCCCCGGCAGCCCTTGCTGCCCGAACAGGACATGGTCGTGCGCAGGCTGACCGAGAAGTCGCTCGCGGCCGGCCACACCTGAAGGGCAAGCCACGATGCGATCCACCCGCGTGTTCCACGCGGTCGACTCCCACACCGAGGGAATGCCGACCCGCGTCATCACCGGCGGTGTGGCGATGTTGCCCGGAGAGACGATGTTCCAACGCCGCCAGTGGTTCGTGGAGCACGCCGATGGGCTTCGTCGCCTGCTCATGAACGAGCCGCGAGGGCACTCGGCCATGAGCGGGGCGATCCTCCAGCCACCGACCCGGCCGGACGCCGATGTCGGCGTGCTGTTCATCGAGGTGTCCGGCTGCCTGCCGATGTGCGGCCACGGCGCCATGGGCGTCGCCACCGTGCTCGTCGAGACCGGCATGGTGACCGTCACCGAACCCGTGACCACGATCCGGCTCGACACCCCGGCCGGTCTGGTCGTCGCGGACGTCGCCGTCCGCGACGGGGCGGCCCAGGCGGTGACCATCCGCAACGTCGCCTCGTTCAGTCACGAACTCGACGCCGCCGTCGACGTGCCCGGTCACGGCCGGATCAGCTACGACCTCGCCTACGGTGGCAACTTCTACGCCATCCTCGACCTCGACCAGGTCGGCATCGCGTTCGACCGGGCCGAGAAGCAGCGCATCCTCGACGCCGGCTTGGCGATCATGGATGCGATCAACGACCAGAACCGCCCGGTCCATCCGGAGAATCCCGACATCGACGTGTGCCACCACGTGCAGTTCGTGGCGCCGGGCTCCGACGCACGGCACTCACGCCACGCCATGGCCATCCACCCGGGATGGTTCGACCGCTCGCCGTGCGGCACCGGCACCTCGGCCCGGATGGCACAACTGCACGCTCGCGGGACCTTGGGCATGGACGCGGACTTCGTCAACGAGTCGTTCATCGGTACCCGCTTCGTGGGACGGCTGGTGGAGGAGACGACCGTGGGCGGTCGACCGGCCGTGGTCCCCACCGTCACCGGCCGAGCCTGGGTCACCGGAACGGCGCAGTATCTCCTCGACCCGTCCGACCCGTTCCCCGAGGGGTTCGAGCTCTGACCGGCGACGCGACGCAGCGGCGGCTTAGGATCGCAGCACCCAGGGGAGGTGGGTCATGACCGAGGCGGTCTCGATGACGCTTCCCTCGTTCGCCCAGCGGACGAGCCTGCGCGAGCAGGTAGCCGACGCATTGCGGGCCGCCGTGGTGTCCGGCGAGATGAAGCCGGGGAACCTCTACTCGGCGCCGACCCTCGCCGCCCAGTTCGGCGTGTCCGCAACGCCGGTGCGTGAGGCCATGCTCGACTTGGCCAAACAGGGCCTGGTGGAGGTGGTGCCCAACAAGGGCTTCCAGGTCACCAGCGTCTCCGATGCCGAGCTCGACCAGCTGACCGAGATCCGTCTCCTGCTCGAACCCCCGGCCGCCGCCACGGCCGCCCGCAAGGCCTCACCGGCCGACGCAGCCGTCCTGAAACCGCTCGCCCAGGCGATCGTGGACGCCGCGGCGGAAGGCGATCTGATCAGCTACATCGAAGCCGACCACGAATTCCATGCCCGCCTGCTCATGCTCGGTGGCAACCGCCGGCTGGTCGAGATCGTGAAGGATCTTCGCGCCCGAACCCGACTGTACGGTCTGTCCGGCCTGGCCGAGCGGGGCGTTCTCACCTCGACCGCCAGCGAGCACCTGACGATGTGCAAGCACCTCGCGGCCGGCGATGCAGCGGCGCTCAAGCACCTGGTGCGGGCGCACATCGGGCACGTGCGGCATGAATGGGCGGGCGCCGCCCGCTGACACCGGCCTCCGAGCACCGGATCCGCAAGATCATTTCACTCCAACGCGGCATGTGACATGTCATACTGCTCGATACCTGCACGGTCAGGATCGCGCTCATCCGGTGGAGGCGACGTGGAACTCACCTTGCAGCACATGGTGGACCAACTGGCCGATCGCCTCGGCCGTCCGGCGCTTCTCGAGGATCGGCTGCTGCGACTGATCGCCTACAGCTCACACGACGACCCCGTCGACGACGTGCGGGAGGCCTCGATCCTGCGGCGGCACGCATCGCCCGAGGTCAGCCGGTGGCTCGCCGCCTTCGGGGTCCACCAGGCCCGCCGCCCGGTCCGGGTGCCCGGCAACCCCGAGCTCCACATGCTTCCTCGCATCTGTATCCCCGTCCTCCACAAGGACATGCTGCTGGGCCACCTCTGGTTCGTCGACGCGGACGAGTCCATGGCTGCGGCCGAGATCGAGGTGTGCGTGTCCGAGGCGTCCGAGCTGGCGGCCCGGCTGCACCGCGAGAGCATCGCGCATCTGTTCTCGGCCACGCGCCTGACCGATGCGCTGCAGATTCTCCTCACCGACTCGCCCATGGCCGCCGACGCCGCCCGCGGCCTGGTCGACGATGGTGACATCTGTGCGCCCGACGGCATCGTGGCGGTGGTCGTCCAGGTGGTGTCGTCCCAACCGGGCCTGGTCGACGTGGAGGACTGCCTCAACCAGGCGCTGGCCGACTCCCCCCGGCTGCTCCGCCGCGGAGAGGTCCTGCCGCTGGTCCGTCGCGACCACTGCGTCCTGATCGTCGCCGCGGCCGGCGACGACGACGCCGATCTGAGGGGCAAAGTGGAGTCCCTGCGCGAGTCCGCCCGCGCGCAACTCGCCGCGTCCGCCTCCGCGGCGACCCTGGTGGTGGGCGTCGGTGGTCACCGGGCCCGCGTCGAGGAGGCGGTCGAGTCCTACCGCGAGGCCCGCATGGCCGTCGACGCGGCCACGGCACTTCCCGGCATGGACGACCTGGTCTATTGGGCGCGGCTCGGCGTGGACCAGATCGTGGTCAAGCTCGCGTCCATGGCGGACCCCCCGGTGGTCCACGCCGGGCTCCTGCGGCTGCTCGACACTCCGGAGGCGCTTCCGCTGGTCGAGACGTTGGAGACCTATCTCGACGTGGCCGGCAACGCCCAGGTGACGGCCGAGCGCCTCCAACTGCATCGCACGTCGCTGTACTACCGGTTGCAGCGCGTGGAACAGCTTGCCGAGACCGACCTGAAGAACGGCACGGAGCGGCTCGCACTCCACCTGGCGCTGAAGGTCGCACGTCTGACCGGCCAGTACGCGCCGAGACATCCGGCCGGTCGGCGGCCCGCACGTCCGTTCTCCGCCCAACCGGAGCCCGCCGAGGACCCGCGGCCTGTTCCGGCTTCCCGCGCTCCGCGCCTCACCCTGGTCCGCGGGAGGTCGGTCAGGGGCAAGTCGGCACGAGTCGGTCTCGCCGGATCCATGTCCTGACCCCTTCACGCGTGGACGCAGCAGAAGTCGACGAGATCGCTCGGGCAGCCGGCACGGCTGCTGCGGCCCTCGAAGGGCTCGGTCGCCACAATCGGGCGACCGTGCTCGACGGGGTGGCGGACGCCTTGGAGGATGCTCGCGCGGCGATCGTCGCCACCGCCGACCGCGAGACATCTCTCGGTGACGGTCGGCTGTCGCAGGAACTGACCCGCACTTGTTTCCAGCTGCGCCTGTTCGGCGACGTCCTCCGCGAAGGGTCGTACCTGGAGGCGACCATCGACCTCCCGGCCGCGACACCGATGGGGCCACGGCCGGACCTGCGGCGGATGCTGGTCCCACTCGGCCCGGTCGCGGTCTTCGGTGCGAGCAACTTCCCCCTCGCCTTCAGTGTGCCCGGGGGTGATACAGCCTCGGCCCTCGCGGCAGGCTGCCCGGTGGTGGTCAAGGCCCACCCTGCCCACCCGGAGACCAGCCGGCTCTGCTGGTCGACCATGCAGGACGCCGTCGTGGCGCACGGACTGCCGGTCGGCACGCTGGGCCTGGTGGAAGGCGTCCGGGCCGGTACTGCTCTGGTCGGCCATCCGGCGATCACGGCGGTCGGGTTCACCGGCTCCGCCGCGGGTGGCCGCGCACTCCAGGACATCGCGGCGGCCCGTCAGCGACCGATCCCGTTCTACGGCGAGCTCGGCAGCGTGAACCCGTTGGTCGTCACTCCCGGCGCCGCATCGCAGCGAGCAGAGGAGATCGCCCAGGGCTTCGTCGGGTCGATGACCGTGGGCACCGGCCAGTTCTGCACAAAACCGGGACTGCTCTTCCTGCCCTCCGGCGCCGACGGCGAACGGCTGCGTGCCGCGCTCGCCGACGCCGTCCGGCGGGCCCCGACCGGGGTCATGCTCAGCAGCGCGATCCACGACGCGTTCGACGGCGAGGTCGCCCGACGTCGTTCTGACAGTCGGCTGACCATACTCGGTGAGGCGTCCGACGATCGTGCTCCGCGAACCGGCGCAGCGATCGTGTTCGACATCGCTGCGTCCGACCTCGACGACGACCTGCTGGAGGAGAGCTTCGGGCCGACGGCGCTGGTCGTCGGATACACCGATCTCGACCAGCTGGTCACCACCCTCGGCCGGCTCGGCGGTCAGCTCACCGCGACCGTGCATGCCGCAGCGGGCGAGACCAACCTGATCGCACGGCTCCACCGTGTGCTCCGCGGCCGCGCCGGCCGACTTGTCTTCGACGGATACCCCACCGGTGTCGCGGTCTCATGGGCCATGCACCACGGAGGTCCCCATCCGGCCACCACCAGCGTCGCCCACACCTCGGTCGGCACGGCATCGATCCGCCGCTGGTTGCGGCCGATCAGCTACCAGAACGCGCCCACCGACGTCCTCCCACCGGAGCTACGCGACGAGAACCCGACCGGGGTTCCCCAGCGCGTGAACGGCACACTGCGGTCGATCGGACCGGCTCATGGTTTACCGGCTCTTAGCGACCACCATTTCTCACGACATACGTAGGCGCTGTCTCCACTGTTTTCCTGCATATGCCCGATGACCGTCGCTCGCAATATGAATACCGTCGACGAATACGGGTCCATACAGCCGCTGGACGTGGCATTTCGGCAGAGGAGGGTCCGTGCGAACGATCGGGATCGCAGTGCGCCGAGGTGCCGTCGTGGTGGCATCCGGCGGTCTGGTCGCCGCCCTGGCCGTGCCGGTGGCCGCGCAGGAAGTTCCAGAACTCGTCGTGGAGGACGGCGTCACGCAGCCGGTGTTCGGATACGCCGACGCCATTCGTGAGCGGGTCTTCGTGGAGTCCGACGTGGACACCGACGGCGACGGGCTGCTCGACGTCGTCGCCATGGACATCATCCGTCCGCAGGCGAGCGACGAGGGGCTGAAGGTCCCGGTCGTCATGGACGCGAGTCCCTACTACTCGACCGTGTGCCGCGGCAACGACAGTGAGTGCAAGGACGACGTCGACGGCGACGGTCTGAACGACAGGTGGCCGCTGTTCTACGACAACTACTTCGTTCCGCGCGGCTACGCCGTGGTCCTCCTCGACATGATCGGCACCAACCACTCAACCGGGTGTCCTGTCACCGGTGGAACCGCCGACAACATCAGCGCCGTCACCGCCATCGACTGGCTCAACGGTCGTCGTACCGCCGTCGACGGTGACGGCAACCCGATCGTGGCCGACTGGCACAACGGGAAGACCGGCATGATCGGGAAGTCGTACGACGGAACCCTGGCCAACGCCGCTGCGGCCACCGGCGTCGAGGGCCTGGCGACGATCGTGCCGATCTCGGCGATCTCCAGTTGGTACGACTACTCCCGCAGCAACGGGATCGTCACCAGGGGCAACAACTACTCCGGCAGCCTCTCGAACACGGTGACCGATCCGGACCGGCGGGCGTACTGCGCGCCGGTGCGTGCCCAGCTCGGTGCCGGCGTCGATGACGCCACCGGGGACTACAACGATTTCTGGGCCGAGCGCGACTACGTCCCCTACGCCGGGAACGTCGAGGCGAGCGTCTTTGTGATCCACGGGATCAACGACAACAACGTCCGGCCCGACCACTTCAGCACGTGGTGGTACGCCCTGGCCGAGAACGAAGTGCCGCGAAAGCTCTGGCTGACCGGCACCGGCCACGTCGACCCGTTCGACTTCCGCCGGGCCGAATGGGTCGCGACGATCCACCGCTGGTTCGACTACTGGCTGCACGACATCGACAACGGGATCATGGACGAGCCGATGGTCGACATCGAGCGGTCTGCGGGCGTCTTCGAGACCCATGACACCTGGCCGCTGCAGTCGGCACAGCCGACCATGGTCTTCCTGCAGCCGGCGACCGGCGGCGTCGGCGGCCTCGGGGTCACGCCACCCGCGGGCAATGCGACCGCGACCTTCCAGGACACCCCCTCGATGAGCCAGACCAACGCCACCCGGCACCCGAACGATCCGCTGGCCAACACCGCGAACCGGCTGGTGTTCCTGTCCGAGCCGCTCACCGCACCGGTGCACATGTCCGGGACCCCGGTCGTCCAGGTGAAGGCATCGGTCGACGACGTCGACACCAACTTCGCGGGCGTCCTCGTGGACTACGGCGCGCGGGAACGCTTCCAGCTCATCAGCGACGGCATCCGCACCCTCGAGACCGAGGACTGCTGGGGCGCGGAGGCGGTCTTCGGCGGCCACCCCGAGGAGGCCTGCTACCGGCAGACCGAGACCAGGGTCTCGACCGAGCCGCTCGAACTGGTCGCGAAGGGCATCCTCGACGCCCAGAACATCGACTCGCTGCAGGACTCGACGCCGCTGGTCCCGGGTGAGAAGTACAAGCCCGACGTCACCCTGCTTCCGGAGGACTACGTCTTCCACGAGGGCCACCAGATCGGCGTGGTCGTCCTCGGCTCCTACTCCGGCTACACCAGCTCAGCGGACCGGAACGCGGCCGAGATCACCGTCCACTTCGACAGCAGCAAGATCGAGCTGCCGGTGGTCGGCGGGCGCCGCGCCGCCGTGGAGGCAGGTCTATAGCGACGACGAGTCGGGCCTGACGAGGAGTGCCTCGATCTGCTCGCGCAGATCGTCCCCGCCGACGCCGCCGGGCCAGCCACGTACGAGGCGGCCACCCCGGCTGACCAGCACGACCAGCGGCGGCTCGTCCACGCCGTACTGCAACCAGATCTCTCCGCTCGGGTCGGTCCCGACCGGATACGCGACGTCGTTCTCTCTCACGTACTCCCGCGCGTCGTCCGGTGCCGACGTACCCGCGATCCCGAGGAACAGGACGGCGTCGCCGTAGTCGGCGGCCACGTCGTTGATCTCCCGCTGCTGTTCGCGGCACGGCTCGCACGAGCTCTCGACGAAGGTCAGGACGATAGGGCGATGCGCCCACTGCTCGGCCGCGTCGACGACGTCGCCATCGACCAGTGGCAGCTCGAACGCCGGTGCCGGCGGTGTACCCGCCGGTGGCGCCCTGAACTCCACCTCCGGCGCCGGGCCCGCCGTGGAGGCAAGGCCGTCCGACCCGTCACCGCCCGACGCCGAACACGCGGCAAGGACAGCGGCCAATGCCAGCGCCGCCGGAGCCGTCGGCCTCACGACAGCACCACCTCGGCGATGTCGTCGAGGTTCGGGCCAGCCGGACCGGTGCCGGTCCTCACCCGCCCACGTCGGAGCGCGCAGCGGCGCTGATCAATGCGGCGCGCTCCCCCGTCGTGATCAGCTCGGCGGTCAGGAGCCGGTCAGCCACCTCCGTGACGTGCTCCACGAACACGCCGTGGTTCGGCCAGTCCTCGTCGTCGAGGACGTGCTGGTTGATCGTGCAGTTGCCGGCCACCGTGTCGTTCGGGACACCGCTGTCGACCCTGCCGATGACGACGGTGTCCTGCGGGTCGGGCTCGGCGCAGATCGCCATCGCCAGCGGACCGCCGACCACCGGAAGCTCCAGCGTCGTGCCCTGCAGGTCGATGGTCACCTCGGTGCCCGGAGCCGGTCGCAGGGTGAACTCGGCATCGGTCGAGTAGATCATCAGGCCGAGCTGCGAGCCCGCCGGGATCACCTGGTCGTCGGGTTGCAGGTCGAACGTCAGGTCGTAGAACGTGCCCGGCGTGAGCGGCTCACCCTTGGTCAGAGAGGCGTGGTTCTGGGGATCGGCCCAACCGCGGGTCACGATGCTCGTCGTCGTGCCCCTCGTGCTGGACGTGCATCCCGACCCGCTTGTCCAGGGGAGCTTGACCAGCGCCACCGACAGGTTGGCCGCGGGCTTGCTCGACGCCAGCCGGACCGTCACCGTCGGTGTGCCCGAGACGTGCAGGGGCTCGGTGAGCACGGGCGTGGCGTAGAGCAGACGATGCTGCGACGCCTGCGTGGCCAGCGTGCCGGCATTGCATGCGACGTTCCCGGCGTCGACCAGGGTCTCGGGGCCGCCGGCGGCCAGGGCCAGCGAGGTCAGGCCGCCCGCCGTCGCGCCGCCCTTCTGAAGGGTGAGCGTGACCGGCGCCGCCGCCGGGTTCGGGTAGTTCTCGTACGGCGTCGGGTTCGCCTGGCTGGCGCCTTCCCGCACGATCCATGCCTTCGGATCGATCTCGACGCCGTTGTCGACGCCGTACAGGTACCGGGTGAACCACCGGTTCTGCAGGAAGAAGGCGCCGAAGCCGCCGTGCCCGCCCTGGTGGAAGTACTGCTGCAGCGGCACCCCCCGGCGCTCGAGCTCCTGGGAGATGCGGACGCTGTGCTCGGGCACGACGTTCCAGTCGTTGAAGGCATGCGCCATCAGCGTGGCCGCCTTCACCTTCTTCACCGCGTTCAGGTAGTCGCGCCCTGCCCAGAAGGCGTTGTAGTCGCCGGTCACCCGGTCCTGATGGGCGTTCATCTCACCGACCCGGACGGTGTCGATGCAGTACTGCCGGGTGTCCGGGTACCCGCTGCTGATGTAGTCGAACAGGTAGTCGACGTCCTCGCCGACCCAGCCGCCGGGGTTCCGGACCAGACCGTTCGAGCGGTAGTAGTGGTAGTAGGACGTGTTGGGCGCGATCGGGATGATCGCCTCCAGGCCATCGACACCCGTCGTCGCCGCTGCCAGGGGAAGGGTGCCGTTGTACGAGGTGCCGGTCATGCCGACTTTGCCGGTCGACCAGCCCGTGGCGACGACTTCCTCGTCGCCGTCGACGGAGGTGTATCCGTCCGCGCGGCCGTTCAGCCAGTCGACGACCGCCTTCGGCGCGAGCGATTCGTTGGGCCCGCCGACTGTGGGGCAGCCGTCGGACAGGCCAGTGCCCGGCGAGTCGGAGTGGACGACGGCGAACCCACGCGGCACCCAGGTGTTCACGTGGCTGTTCGAGACCGAGGTGCGGTCCGGCCGGTGTGCTATCGGCGGCGGGGAGACCCGCGGCGGCGGCGCCTCGCCCAGCTCGTGGAAGACGTTCCAGAAGTACTGCGACTGCGTGGACGCCGTCCCCGCGTAGTACGGGCTGGACTCGTAGACGACGGGCACCTTCAGGCCTTCGGTCTCGGTCTGTGCGGGGCGGGTCACGTCGACGTGCATCCGGTCGAGCTCGCCGTCCCCGTCGGTGTCGAACTCGGTCTCGACCCACAGCTGCTGACGGATCCACGCGGACGGGTCTGCGAACGCGGGCACTATCTGTGCCTGCCCGTCGACGAAGATCGGCCCAGCAGGTTCCTGAGCCTGGCGTAGCGCCGGTCGCCGTGAACGCGGTGACTGTCAGCGCACCGATCGATTGCCGCCGCCAGAATCGCACGACCGCGCGACCGTTGCTCACGTGCACCCATGGTCCGACCTCGCCATCACTCGTCGTCACGGTGGATCGTGCCGGGCGGGTGGAGGCGGGGAGGGGGGCACCCTGCCTCCACCCGCGGCGCGGGGGCTACGCCGGCTTCATGGCCTCGGCGATCGACAAGAGCGCAGCCCGTGTCTGTGCATCCGCCACCTCGCCCGCCAGCTCGGTGAACAGCCTCAGCCCCTGCTCGGCGCTGTGACCACGGTCGCGCTCGATGATCCGCAGGTAGTTCAGCAGCTCGTCACGCTGCTCACCGGTCAGGAGGCCGTCGCCGAAGTAGGCCTCGACGAGCGCCTCGGTGCTGTCGAAGGACACCTTCACGTCCGCGCTGTCCAGCTCGACCGTGACGGTGACGGTGGCCGACGGATCGGACTCGCTGGTCGCCGTCATCGTCAGCGTCGCCGTCTCGGCCGCACCGTCGGTCATGGTCGCGAACGCCGGCACCGTCACGCTTCCCCCGGCCGCGACGGCAGCGATCTCGTTGGGCTGCCAGACGCTCCATCCGTCGCCCTCGATCGAGGACGTGATCCGGTAGACGTCGGAACCGAACACGCCGGTGCCGGCCTCGCCCGTGTTGGTCAGCGGCAGCCGTACGAGTGCCGTGGACGCGCCCACCGCGTAGTGCTGGGGCTGCTCGACCGATACGGCGCGCTGGAAGTCGCCGGCTCCGTCCAGGTTCCTCACCGCGACGTCGTACAGCAGGACGCCGTCGTCGGTGTGGCGCCGGTTGAGCACGTAGAAGTGCAGGCGGTTCGCCTCCTCGACGTGCTCGAACTCGCTGCCCGAGTCGGTGCCGGCGCGGAACAGCGCGTCGTTGGTCTGGCGCGGGTCGCCCAGGGTCACCATCGCAGGCGTACCGTTCGGCCGGTAGAAGTCGACCAGCCCGATGTCCTCCGGCTGGGCGTCGATCGACCAGACGAACGGAGCGCTGTCCCGGTTCTTCGTCTTGGCGATGTGCACGCCGGAGGACGGAGTGAACGAGTCCGACCCCATCTGGTCCACGACCTCGACCGTGTAGTTGTTGTATCCGCCTCGGTCGCAGAGCCAGGCCCGGTCGCCGACGTATCCTTCGGCGACACAGTTGGACAGGTCGCCCGAGTTCGAGCCGGTTCCGGTGCCCATGACGATGTTGATGCCGGCCAGCATGTCCAAGCGCTGAACCGATCGCGCCATGATCGTGGCACTGGCGACACCCTGCCCGGCCAGGTCGGCGCGGTTGAGTTGGAGGACCTGCTGGGGATCGAGCAGCCCGAGCTCCATCTTGTTCCGCAGGGTGAACTGCGAACCCATCGCAGAGCCACCCGCGTTCGGGACCTTCCAGCGGTTGTGGGTCCCGCCGGGCCCGTTGAAGGTGCCCCGGCTGAGCATGTCCCAGTAACCGGAGTAGGCGCGGATCACGGTGGTCGCGAACGGGTTGTTGTAGTTGTCACCGATGCCGAGCAGATGGGACATCTCGTGCTGGAAGGTGCCCTGGCCGCTGCTCTCGGCCTGGGTCGAGTTCGGCAGGCCTCCCTGCCCGCTGGCGTTGGGCCACTGGTTGGCGGCCGCCCGCCACGACGTCCACGGCACGTACCGGGTGGGCGACCAGTTGAAGATCTGGTTGCCTGCGGCGTTGAACACCGCACCTTGCTCAGCGCCGGGCGGCCCGAAGGTGGCCGGCACGTCGTCCTGGGTCTGGAACGTCATCTCGCCGAACTCCTGCCAGGTCGACGACTCGTCGTGTCCGGCGGTGACCCAGAACAGCACGTCGAACTGATCGGCGATCTCCGCGCCCTGGTCGGCGAACCAGGCGGCGAAGCCGTCGGTGCGAATGCTCTTGGTGCAGTTGTCGCCGGCCGGGCAGACCGAACTCTCGCCGGTCACCGGCGCGAACCCGGACAGGCCGTACTCGTGCATCTTGCCCGGCAGCAGGTACGGGCCGAACGCGGTCGTCGACACGGAGTACCGGGCGTTCGAGTTCTCCATCCACCACTCGGTGATGGTGTGCCCGTGGTTCGACTCGTTCGGGGTGTTCAGGTAGTCGTTGAACCAGGCGGCGGCCTCGGACCGGGCAACTGGGATGTGACCGCTCTGCGGGTTGCCGAAGATGTGGGAACCTGCCGTCTGAGTGATCAGGAACGGCTGGTCCACGAAGTCGACCAGCACCACCGCCGCCTTGAAGTCCTGCACGCTGCCCTTGATCGAGCCGTCGGCCCAGCCGGCCGGCTTTCCGGGCACGGCGACGTAGTCGTCCCAGGTCGTGTCCGCCTGGTTGACCCAGTCCTCCGGGTCCAGCGGGGCGAGCAACCCGGTTCCGGCCTCCTCCTGCGCGGTTGCCGGAGCGAGCGTTCCGACTGCGCCGGCGGCCGACACCGTGAGTGTCAGCGCCGCCGCGATGCCTCCCGCCCGCCATGCCTTCCGTCGCCGGGACCTACCTGTTGTCGCTGTCACGTCGCCTCCCTGGTGCCCGCTTGCTCAGTGGAGTCCGTACTACGAGGTCAGAGCTCTGCGCACTGTCCGGACTTGGCGCCGCTGACCGTGTTCTCAGCTCCGAAGTCGCTCGCGTCGGAGCTGTTGCCCGTGCACGACACCGAGCCGATGACCCGGTTGCCGGCCAGGATCGGCCCATACTCGCCTGCCAACCGGCTGAAGCGCTCGTTGTCCGACATCTGGGTGTTGCCCGACAGGATGACCTCGCCCATGAACGTGTTCCCGGCAGTTGTCACGTCGGCAGTCGTCCCCGAGATCAGGGTCGACCCGTTCACCGTGGTGCCGAACAGCTGCACGGCGACGGCGCCCGTCGCGGTCAGTTCACCGCTGATCGAGCTGTCCGTGGCCACCAGTGAGGCACCGGCTTGGACCGTGACGCCACCGTTCACGCGCGCACCCTCGAGACAGGTCACGCCCTCGGTGACGACCAGGTGGCCGTTGCGGCGGCCCGTCACGGTCGACGTGCAGGCCGGCGACTCCCCAGGCAGCACGGTTGCCCGGTACTCGCCGGCTTCGCCGACGTTGCCGGCAGGGTCGATGGCCCGGTGCTCGACGAAGTGCGTGCCGAAGCCCGGGATGAAACCCCCGCTCGGGTGGTCGTCGGGCAGGGTCTGCTCGAACGTCGCCCTTGACAGCCCGCCGGTACCCAGGTTGCCGTAGGTCAGCGCCTTCACGTTCGTGCCCGAGTGCCGGAACTTGAACGGCGCGTCCTCCTCCTCCGGGAACCCGAAGTAGTTGAACCAGCCGTCCTCGTTCAGCCGGAGCTGGCCGACGACAAAACGCTCCTCGTCGTATCCGGTCTGGTCGTCCTGGGGCTCCAGGAACATGTCCCACCCGCCGAAGTACACCGGGTGCTCGAGGTCGTCATCGAGCGTGGTCAACGGCTCGGACAGGGTGCGCGGCGCCGTCGGTAGCACGTTGTCAACCGTCCACTCGACCGTGTCGGACACCCCGCCGAGGTCGGCCGGGTCGGTCACAGTCGCGGTCAGCTCGTACGTCCCCGACTCCAGGTCCAGCGCCTCGAGGTCGAGGTTCCGGCTGTTGTTCGGGTTCGGGACGACCTCGGCGTCCAACCGCCAGACCACGTCGAGCACTCGGTCAGCCGGGTGGTTGGTCTCGACGTAGACCACCTCGTCGCCGCTGACCGGCTGGTTGGTGAGCGACGAGAGCACGATATCGGCGGCTGGCGGCGACGGCTCCACCGTCGTATCGCCGACAGTCCACTGCCGGGTCTGGACGAACCGTGGCCCGTTGTAGCCCGAGTTGGTCGCGCTGTTGCCCGTCGATGGGTTCCGAACCCAGTCGGTGCCGTTCGGGCCCACCGGATCACGCGCCTCGACGTGCACCACCGTGCCTGGCTCGAGGTCGAGCGGACCCAACTCGAGGTTGCGGCTGTTGTCGGTGTCCAGCACCGTGCCGCCCGGTCCGCCGACGCGCCAAGTCACGTCCAATTGATGCGACTTGGGGTGCTGGGTCTCGACCCAGAGCACGCTGTCCCGTGGCACCGTGCCTTCCGGCGTGTGGCTCAGCGCCATCTGACCGACATTCCTCTGGCCGGTGATCCGGGCGACCATGTGCTCACGGCCGACCTGGTCCCAGTCGAAGCCGATCCACCGCATGATCGAGTGCTCGCTCGGCCGACGGATGCCGCACGGGAAGGTGTTGCCGCCCTCGTGCAGTCCGATCGTGCCGCCAGACAGGCTCTCCTCGCCGATCCACCGCCACCACTTGAACTGGTCGTCGATCATCGACTGGGTATCGGTGCGGATGGTGTGATGGAAGCTGCCTGGCTCACCGCCGGTGTAGCAGGGGCGGACCACGTCACGGGACGAGTAGGGGTACTCGTCGGCCATCGCGCCGTGGGAGTGACCCAGCTCGTGCAGCGAGATCAGCGGTCCCTGTGGGCTCCCACCGGAGGCGGTGGCGTTGCTGCCGCCGATGCCGCCATAGGTGAACGTATTGAAGACGGCCAGGCTCTGGACGTTCTGCCCGCGCGGGATGCCCATGACCGGTACTACGAAGGTGTCGATGATCCGGTTGTGCGCCTGGGTGCCCGTCTCGCAGGGGTTGACGCCCGGCGGGTAGTAGGCCGCGTAGGTCTCACAGTTCAGTGGCGCGGGGCCGTAGGTAGTGCCGCGGGCCAGCGGGTTGACGAGACCGTCCGAGTACCACAGGCGCAGGGCGGTGTTCTTGGTGTCGATCGGTCCCTCTCGCTCGCCGGTATCCCGGATCGTGCCGTCCGGGTGCCGAACCCGGCCGTCCGGGTCACGTCGGACGCCGTAGTCGATCGAGGCGATCTCGACCGCATACACGTTCATATAGTTGCGGTAACTCTTGTAGGGTTCCGTCGCCCACATGACCGCCAGGTTGCGGTCCACGTCCTCGAGGAAAATGCTCTGCTGGTCCCATTGGTAGCCGTCGCCGAGGATGATCAGGTTCATCCGTTCGGAGGCCGGACCCGTGATCTGGATCTCGTGGACGACCGGATCGGGCAGCGGCAGCGGTGGTTCCTCCTGCGCGGTCGCGGTCGTCGCGACCGGCACAGCGGCGAGCAGTCCGGCCACCAGTCCGGTCGATGCAAGCGTGGCGATCTTTCGTCTCATCGATCCCTCACCTCGCCTGGAGAGGATGACGCCCAGCCCACGCGGGCATCGAGCGCGGCACTCCTGCGACGCTATCGGCGCCGCCGCGGCGCGGCACCCGTCATCTGACGGAACTTCGCGCGGCCCAACCCGTCCAACGTCGAAGCGGTGGGTGAAGCCCCTCGGCGCGGAACCGCCGCGAGGTCATCGGGCCGCAGCCCGGCGAGCGACGGGACGATCGTGACGTCCAGGGCCGGATCGATGTCGACGACGTGGGGCACCACGAGCACCCGACAGCCGGCCGCCAGGCCGGCCGCCGCGCCGGTCGACGTGTCCTCGATCACGACGCACTCCGACGGCTCGACGCCGAGCAGGGCGGCGGCGGTCAGGTACGGCTCCGGGTGCGGCTTGCCGTGCTCGACCTCGTCACCGCTGACCACGGTCGTGAAGCTGCCGGCAGGCAGGTCGCGTACGACCGCCTCCGCCAACCGGCGGTACGACATCGTCACCAGCGCGCACGGGACTCCGGCCGCCTCGAGCCGGCGCAGGAGCTCGCGCGCACCAGGCTGCCAGGTGAGGCTCCGGCCGACGCGCTCGACCATCCAGTCGACCATCCAGGCGACGATCTGCTCCGGTGTCATGGACAACCCGGCGCGCTCGCGGATGTGGCCGGCCGCTGTGAGCAGATCGAGGCCGACCAGACCGAGACTGTCCTCGGTGGTCCACGTCCCGCCCTGGGTGTCGACCAGCGCGCGCTCGCAGACGATCCAGTCCGGCTCGGTGTCGACCAGTGTCCCGTCCATGTCCCACAGGACGGCGGCCGGAAGTATCGCAGTCACGCCAATGATCCCATGGCTCGTGACTCACCTCGCGTTGAAGTACTTCGCCTCGGGATGGTGCACGACCAGGGCATCGGTCGACTGTTCCGGATGCAGCTGGAGCTCCTCGGACAGCGTCACGCCGATGCGCTCGGGCTCGAGCAGGCGCACCAGCGTCGCGCGGTCGGACAGGTCCGGACATGCCGGGTAGCCGAACGAGTAGCGCGAACCCCGGTAGCCCTGGCCGAGGATCGCGTCGAGATCTTCGGAGTCCTCCGCACCGAAGCCCAGCTCGCCGCGCACCCGTGCGTGCCAGTACTCGGCCAGCGCCTCGGTGAGCTGCACCGACAGGCCGTGCAGTTCGAGGTAGTCGCGGTACGCGTTCTCGGCGAACAGCTTCGCCGTGGCCTCCGACACCTTCGAGCCGACGGTGACCAGGTGGAAGGCCACGACGTCGAGCTCGCCGGACTCGCGCGGACGGAAGAAGTCGGCCAGGCACAGCCGCCGGTCACGGCGCTGCCGCGGGAAGGCGAACCGGGCGATCTCCTTCTCCTGGTCCTCGGCGTCGAGGACGACCAGGTCGTTGCCCTCCGAGCAGGCGGGCCAGTACCCGTAGACGACGGCGGCCTCGAGGATCGCGTCGGTGTGCAGGCGGTCGAGCCACATCCGCAGGCGCGGTCGTCCGTCGGTCTCGACGAGTTCCTCGTAACTGGGGCCACCCCGCGAGCCGCGCAGGCCCCACTGGCCCAGGAATGTCGCACGTTCGTCCAGGTACGCGGCGTAGTCGGCGAGGTGGAGACCGCGAACCACTCGGCTGCCCCAGAACGGCGGGACGGGGACCCGGTTGTCGACCGCGACGTCGGAGCGTACGTCCGTCGCCACGTCCGGCTGGGCGGCCGTCGAGCCGCGCGCCACGCGACGCTTGCGCAGAGCGGGCAGCGCGTCCGACAGCGACGTCTTCGGATCGTGCTTCGCCGAGACGACGGCGTCCATCAGCCGCAGGCCCTCGAACGCGTCGCGGGCATAGCGCACCTCTCCCGCGTAGAGGGATGCGAGGTCGTCCTCGACGTATGCCCTGGTCAGGGCCGCGCCACCGAGCAGGACCGGCCAGCGCGCGGCGACGCCGCGCTGGTTCATCTCCTCGAGGTTCTCCTTCATCACCACGGTGCTCTTGACCAGCAGGCCGGACATCCCGATCGCGTCCGCCGCGTTCTCCTCGGCGGCCTCGATGATCGTGCTGATCGGCTGCTTGATGCCGAGGTTGACCACGGTGTAGCCGTTGTTGGACAAGATGATGTCGACGAGGTTCTTGCCGATGTCGTGGACGTCGCCCTTCACGGTGGCCAGCACGATCGTTCCCTTGCCGCTCTCGTCCCCCTCGACCCGGTCCATGTGTGGTTCCAGGTGTGCGACCGCGGCCTTCATGACCTCGGCGCTCTGCAACACGAACGGCAACTGCATCTGCCCGGATCCGAACAGCTCTCCGACCGTCCGCATCCCGGCCAGGAGAGTGTCGTTGACGATGTCGAGGGCGGGGCGGCGCTGCAGCGCCTCGTCCAGGTCGTCGGTGAGGCCGGTGCGCTCGCCGTCGACGATCCGCCGCTCCAGCCGCTCGAACAGCGGCAGACCCGCCAGTTCCGCGGCACGGTCGTGCGCCGCGGCCGAGGCGTCGACGCCTTCGAACAGCTCGAGGAACCGCGCGAGCGGGTCGTAGGCCGGCTCGTCGGCCGTGGCCGGCCGGCGCCGGTCGTAGACGAGGTCGAGCGCTACCTGGTACTGCTCTTCGGGGATCCGTACGATCGGCAGGATCCGCGCTGCGTGCACGATCGCCGAGTCGAGCCCAGCCTTGACGCACTCGTGCAGGAAGGCGGAGTTGAGCACCGCACGGGCCGCGGGCTTGAGGCCGAAGGAGATGTTGGACAGCCCCAGCGTCGTCTGGACGTCCGGATGGCGGTGCTTGAGCTCTCGAATGGCCTCGATCGTGGCCATTCCGTCCTTGCGGGACTCCTCCTGGCCGGTAGCGATGGTGAACGTCAGGCAGTCGATCACGATGTCGGACTTGCGCACACCCCAGGCTCCGGTGAGATCGGCGATCAGCCGCTCGGCGATCGCGACCTTCGCCTCGGCCGTGCGGGCCTGACCCTGCTCGTCGATGGTCAGCGCGATCAGCGCCGCCCCGTGTTCCACGGCGAGCCGGGTCATCCGGGCGAACCGGGAGTCCGGGCCGTCGCCGTCCTCGTAGTTCACCGAGTTGATGACGCTGCGCCCGCCCAGGCACTCCAGACCGGCCTCGATGACCGCCGGCTCGGTGGAGTCGAGCACGAGCGGCAGCGTGCTGGCCGTCGCGAACCGGCTGGCGATGGCGCGCATGTCGTCGACGCCGTTGCGGCCCACGTAGTCGACGCACACGTCGAGCAGGTGCGAGCCGTCCCTGGTCTGCGAGCGCGCGATCTCGACGCAGTCGTCGTAACGCTCCTCGAGCATCGCCTCGCGGAACGCCTTCGAACCGTTGGCGTTCGTTCGCTCCCCGATCGCCAGATACGAGGTGTCCTGCTGGAATGCGACGTGCTGGTAGAGGCTGCTGACGCCGGCCTCGGCACGCGGCTTGCGCGCCGTGATCTCGCGACCTCCGACACGTTCGACCACCTGCCGAAGGTGCTCGGGGGTCGTACCGCAACACCCGCCCACGAGTGCGAGGCCGTACTCGGCGGTGAACAGGTCGTGCGCGTCGGCGAGCTGGCGTGGCGTGAGCGGGTAATAGGCGCCGTCGGCGGACAGTTGGGGCAGGCCGGCGTTCGGCATGCAGGCCAGGCCGGTGCGGGCATGCCTGGCGAGGTGACGCAGGTGCTCGCTCATCTCGGCCGGTCCCGTGGCGCAGTTGAGGCCGAGGAAGTCGACGCCCAAGGGTTCGAGAGCGGTCAGCGCAGCCCCGATCTCGGTGCCCAGCAGCATGGTTCCCGTCGTCTCGACCGTGACGTTGACCAGCAACGGGATGTCGACACCGGCCGCCTTCATGGCTCGACGGGCGCCGATGACGGCAGCCTTCGCCTGCAACAGATCCTGCGAGGTCTCGACCATCACGCCGTGGATGCCGCCGGTGATCATCGCCGCGACCTGCGTCTGGTACGCGTCGCGCAGCACCGCGAGCGGCACATGACCCAGCGACGGCAGCTTGGTGCCGGGCCCGACGGATCCGAGCACCCACCGCGGCCGGTCCGGTGTCGACCAGCCATCGGCCACCTCGGCGGCCAGTCGGGCACCGGCTTCCGCGAGTTCACCGATCCGGTCGCTGATGCCGTACTCGCCGAGGTTGGCCCAGTTCGCGCCGAACGTGTTCGTCTCCACGCAGTCGACGCCCACGGAGAAGTAGGCGTCGTGAACCGAGCGCACGATGTCAGCGCGCGTCGTGTTGAGGACCTCGTTGCATCCCTCGTGCCCCTCGAAGTCGTCGAGGGTCAGGGGGGCCGCCTGCAGCATGGTCCCCATCGCGCCGTCGGCAACGACGACGCGCTCGGACAGGGCACGGCGCAGGGCTGGCGCGGACACCCCATGAGGGTAGTCGGGCGCTCACGGTGCGGGATGTCGCGGTCCGTCCTTCGGGACAGTGGGTGGTGCCGCCACTCGGGTCGTACGCTGGCGACGGGCCCCGAGACGAGGAGCAAGCGGGTGGTGGAGCTCGACGCCGTGCCGGAACTGGACGACCCTGTCCTGGTCGCGGCATTCGAAGGGTGGAACGACGCCGGCGAGGCCGCGACCGCCGTCGTCGAGCACCTCGAACGGGCATGGCAGGCCGTGCCGCTGGCATCGCTCGACCCGGAGGAGTACTACGACTTCCAGGTCAACAGACCCACCGTCTCGGTCGACGACACCGGGGTGCGCCGCCTCGACTGGCCGACCACCCGGTTTTCGATCGCCCGGCCGCCGGGCTCGGGGCGCGACATCGTCCTGATCCGTGGCATCGAGCCCAACATGCGCTGGCGTGCCTTCTGCAGCGAACTGCTCAGCCTGGTCGCCGAGCTCGGCGTGGAGCGGGTGGTCACACTCGGCGCCCTGCTGGCCGATGTCCCGCACACGAGGCCCGTTCCGGTCACCGTCTCGAGCAGCGAGGACCAGCGCGCCCGGTCGATGGGGCTCGAGCCCTCGCGCTACCAGGGACCGACCGGCATCGTCGGCGTCCTGCAGGACGCCGCCACCAAGGCCGGCCTGACCGCGACGACACTGTGGGCGGCAGTCCCGCACTACGTCGCCCAGTCGCCGTGCCCGAAGGCGACGCTCGTGCTCCTCCGCAGGGTGGAGGACCTGCTCGACCTGCCGGTACCGCTCGGCGACCTGCCCGACGAGGCACGCGCCTGGCAGCACGGGGTCGAGGAGCTGGCCACCGAGGACCCGGAGATCGCCGAGTACGTCCGGCGGCTGGAGGAGGCTCGCGACACGACCGAGCTACCCGAGGCGTCGGGCGAGCACATCGCCCGCGAGTTCGAGCGTTATCTGCGCCGCCGCGACGAGTAGTAGCCCGCCGGAATGATCACGTTAAGAGGGTGTGTCCCCGCGTTGCCAGGTCTGCAGACGTGGCGACGGGCCCAGAGACCCTCTTAACGTGATCATTCCGGCCGGTACGGGAGAACATCTGGGCGTGCGGTCAGAGGGCCACGCCCAGCAGGGTGTCGGCGAGGGCGCGTACGGCGGCGGGTGCCGTGTGGTCGGGTCCACCGTCGGCAAGGGCTCCGTCCGCCCAACGGTCGACGGCGGCGAGCGCGCTCGGCGTGTCGAGGTCGTCGGCGAGATGGGTGCGCACCAGGTGGAGAAGGCGGCGTGCGTCGGAACCGGATCCGGCGGCCACGGCCCGGCGCCAGCGGGCGAGCCGCTCCTCGGCCGCCGCCAGCAGCGTCGGACTCCAGTCGCGATCGGTCCGGTAGTGCTCCGAGAGCAGCGCCAACCGCACGGCGGAGGCATCCACACCGTCGGCTCGCAGCCGGGACACGAAGACGAGGTTGCCCTCGGACTTCGACATCTTCCTCCGCTCCAGGCCGATCATGCCCGCATGGACGTAGGAACGCGCGAACGGCCAGTGGCCCGTGGCGACGTGCGCCACCGAGGCCGACATGTCGTGGTGCGGGAACACCAGGTCGGTGCCACCGCCCTGGACGTCCAGGAACTCGCCGAGGTGGTCGAGGGCGATAGCGGCGCACTCCACGTGCCAGCCGGGACGTCCACGACCGTAGGGGCTCTCCCAGGCCGGCTCTCCGGGGCGCTCGCGCTGCCAGAGCAGGCTGTCCAGCGGGTCCTTCTTGCCCGGCCGGTCCGGGTCTCCCCCACGCTCGGCGAACAGCGCGAGCATGGTGTCGCGCGGAAACCCCGAGATCTCGCCGAAGTGCCGGTCGAACGCCACGGCGAAGTACACGTCACCGTCGACCTCATATGCGGCGCCCGCCGTCCGCAGCCTGTCGATGACCTCGATGATGAGCGGGATCGATTCCACCGCACCCACGAACCGCTCCGGCGGCAGGACGCGCAGCCAGGACATGTCCTCGCGGAAGAGCTCGGTCTGCGCCTGCCCCAGCGCGGCCCAGTGCTCGCCGAGCTGCGCCGCCCGCTCGAACAGCGGGTCGTCGATGTCGGTCACGTTCTGCACGTAGCGCACCGCGAGCCCGGCGTCCCGCCAGGCCCGGTTGAGCAGGTCGAACGCGATGTAGGTGGCGGCATGGCCGAGATGTGTGGCGTCGTACGGGGTGATGCCACAGACGTACATCCGGGCGGACGAGCCGCCCGCCGCCAGGCGTAGACCTCCTGTTGCCGTGTCGTGCACGTGGACGGGTTCACCCCGACCGGCGAGGCCGACAAGGTGGGGACCAGGCCACGCCTGCACGCCGGCGAGCCTATCTGCCGGCGCGGATCAGAACGGGGGCCAGGGGATCGAGACCCGACCGGTCGGCGGCTCGGGGAAGCGGCCCGACGCGAGCAAACCGTCGACCCGGGCGGTCGTTGCCGCAACCTCGTCCGGGCTCAGCAGCGCGGACAGACCCTCACCGAGGTCGGCGCGCAGGCCCTGCCCGAGCCGCCGTAGGACCTCCAGTTCGGCATCCGTGAACAGCCGACCCGACCATCCCCACAGGACGGTCCGCAGCTTGGGGTCGACGTGAAAGCTCACCCCATGGTCGACGCCCCACACCGTGGCATCCGGTGCCACCAGGACGTGCCCGCCCTTCCGGTCGCCGTTGTTGACCACGAGGTCGAACAGCGCCATTCTCCGCAGCCGCGGATCGGCGGCATGGACCAGGGATACCGGGTCTCCGACCTCGTCGACCGCGTCGAGCACGCGAACCCACCCGTCCGGCACCGCGTCCTGGGCGACGACGTCGACCAGTTCGGTTCCGTCCCGCTCGACCCAGACCTGGCACATGCCGGGCCCGAACGGCCCGTCACGCAGGATGGTTGGCGGCACCACCCGCCAGCCCGCGGCCTCCGACACCAGGTAGGCCGCCACCTCGCGGCCGGCCAGGGTGCCGGCGGTGAAGTCCCACAGCGGCCGCTCCCCCGCGACCGGCTTGTAGATGCAGCGCAGCCCATCGGCGCCGTCGGAGCCGCCGGCCCGGCACAGCAGTGTGGCGTTCGAGGCCGCGACCAGCCTGCCCTCCACGGTCAGGTCGCCGTCCCTGAGAAAGGCAGGCACCGGGTCTGCCACGCCTAGCTCCGGCGCCGGTAGCCGTTCTGCCGGGGGCAGACGTGCCCCTCGGGGTCGAGCGGCAGCGCACACAGCGGGCACGGTGGCCGCCCGGCGGCGACCAGCGCCTGCGCACGCTGGACGAATGCCCGTGCGGAGGCACCCGAGATGCGCACGACGAGCAGGTCGCGGTCGTCGGCCTCCTCCGCCGCCGTCGGCTCGGGGTCGTCACCCTCCTCCGCGTCGCGGATGGCGAAGGCCTCGATCACCACGCGGTCGTCCGCACCGTCCCAGGCGAGAGTGAGCGTGCCGACGCGGAACTCCTCGACGACGGGCTGGTCGAGTGGTTCGAGATCCTCCAGTTCGGCCGGCGCCACAGCG
Source organism: Jiangellaceae bacterium (assembly GCA_035656095.1). GTDB lineage: Bacteria > Actinomycetota > Actinomycetes > Jiangellales > Jiangellaceae > DASRTE01. Next base: position 19,379 of record DASRTE010000069.1, on the reverse strand, counting down.
GGGACCGGGGCAGAGCCCGCCGACCGTCGGACGACCTCGTCGAGAAGCGCGTCGAGGCGCTCCGCGAGCAATGACACCTGCTCCTTCTCGACCACGACGCTCGCCACCCGGAGCGCATCTCGGGCCTGGAGGAAGAACGTGCGCTGCCCCGGCTCGCCGACCGTGCCGGCGACGAAACGCTCCGGCGGGTCGAAGGCGAAGACGTGGCGAGACACCCTTCCGACCCTACGTCGTTCCCGCGGCGCCGCCCACCGTCGCGTCGCTCGACGGCTGGCGCCTATTTCCTGCCCGCCGGCGCAGGCCGGACAGGTCGCCGCCGGTGTCGTTGAGGCGGACGAGGAACGGACGCAGATCGGTGTACCGGACGATCGTGACCGACCCGGCGTCGACCACAAGACGCTGGAACAGATCGAGATGCAGGCCGAGTGCGTCGGCGACGACGGCCTTGATCACGTCGCCATGCGACACGGCGACCCACACCGCGTCCGGGCCGGCATTCGCGCCGACCTTCGCGTCGTGCGCGCGGACCGCCTCGACCGCGCGGGCCTGGATCGAGCGCAACGACTCCCCGCCGGGAAACGTGGCGGCCGACGGATGAGCCTGGACGATCTTCCAGAGCTTCGTGCGGGTCAGCGTGGCGAGCGTCCGACCGGTCCAGTCGCCGTAGTCGCACTCGGTGAGGCGGTCGTCGACCTCCACCGCGGGCCTGCCCCGTTCGGACGTGAGCGCGGTCGCCGTCTCGAGGCACCGTTCCAACGGGCTCGAGACCACGGCTCCCAGCGTCACTCCCGCCAGCCGGTCGGCCAGTGACCGTGCCTGCGCCCGACCCACGTCGTCCAGGCGGATCCCCGGGGTCCGGCCGGCCAGGACGGCGGCGGTGTTCGCGTCCGTGCGGCCGTGGCGCACGAGCAGGACCGTGGGCACACGGCGAGCCTACGGAACGAATCTTGCCGTGCGATCGTCCGGATACCGGGGCATGATGACCTACGGACGTGGTGGACTGGCCCTCGGGAGGGAGACCAGGGACGCCGATGCGAATCCTCGGTAGGCGGGCGGCGGCGGCTACGGTCGCGACGGTGGGGTGCGCTCTGATCTGGACTGCACCCGTACCCGCTTCAGCCCAGACCGATCCTGTTCCGTCCCCGACGACCTCCGAGCCGACGTCCGAGCCGTCCCCCGAGCCGACGTCCGAGCCCTCCCCCGACCCGACGACGTCGACGCCCGCTCCCACCCCCACAGCCACGCCCCCTCCGCCGGAGGAACCGGCGCCGCCGCCGGTGTCGACCGCTCCCCGGACGGTCGTGCCCCCGGCGACCCTGCCGCCGTCGGCCACGCCACCGTCGGTCGATCCGGACTACTACGACCGCCTGTTCGCCGACGCCCTCGGCGACCACGCCCACGATGTCATGTCGGCGCACTCGATGGCCGTGGCGGTGGCCGAAGCACTGCTCGAACAGGCGTTGGCGGAGCTCGGCACGGCGCAGGCTGCCGTCGCAGAGGCACAGGCGCAGGCGGAGGCGGCCCAGGCGGCGCTCGACGAGGCACGCCGCGCCGCCGACGTGGCCACCGGACAGGAGAGCCGTGCCCTCCGCGAGCTCTCCGAGATCGTGCAGCGCATCGACGCAGCCCGGCAGGATCTCGGGGCGGTCGCCCGCGACGCCTATCAGGGCGGCACGATGGCCACCCTCTCCGTCGTGCTCGATGCCGAGACGCCGGCCGAGTACGCGGACACCTACGTCGGCGTGCGAACCGTCCTGCGCGCCGGGGACTCGGCGCTGGGCCGGCTCGCGGTCGAGCAGGCCGACCTGCTCGACGCCAGGCAACGGCTTCGCGCGATCCGCGAGGAGAAGGAGGAACTCGCCGAGGTCGCCGCAACGGCGGTGACCGCGAAGGAGGCCGCGGTCACCGCGGCAGTGGCCGCGGAACGCGACCTCGACCTGGCAGCCGCCGTCCGGCTCGAAGCGCTGCGCGAGGCCGAGGCGGCCCGGTTGCGCGACTACGAGCGCTACAAGGAGTTCCTCGCCGTGTCCGAGGCGCTGGGCCCGGCGATCGTGGACCTGTCCGCCCTGCTCGCGCAGTCGTCCGGCACCGTGTTCGGTACCGGAACCTTCGTCCGACCCGGTACCGGCGAGGTCACGTCGGAGTTCGGCATCCGGCGACATCCGATCACCGGGGTGGTCAAGCTCCACACCGGTACCGACATCGGCCGTGGCGACGGCTACGTCTACGCGGCCGACGCGGGCACGGTCATCAAGGCGGAGTGGAACCGCGCCTACGGGTACATGACCGTCATCGATCACGGCCGCGGCGTCACGACGCTCTACGGCCACCAGGCGGCGATGTACGTACGCCCTGGCGACCAGGTGGGCCGGGGCGCACGCATCGGGGTCATCGGCTCGACGGGGTACTCGACCGGCCCGCACCTGCACTTCGAGGTCCGCCGGGACGGCGTGCCGATCGACCCCTGGCCGTTGGTCGCAGACGCTCCGCTGCCGGCGGCCGCGCTCGGCTGACGCCGACGGGTTCAGGCGTCGATCGCGCCTGCGGTCAGCAGGGCGAGCACGAGCACACCGAGGGCGATCCGGTACGCCACGAACGGCGCATAGGAACCGTGCTCCAGCCACCGGAACAGCCAGGCGATCACCGCGTAGCCCACGGCGAACGCCACGGCCGTCGCCAGCAGCAGCGGGCCCAGGCCGTACTCGCTGCCCTCAGCCAGCGCCGCCGGCCACTCGAACAGACCTGCTCCCAGTACCGCCGGGATCGCGAGCAGGAACGCGAAGCGGGCGCACGCCGCGCGTTCGTAGCCCAGGAACAGGCCCATGCTGATCGTCGCCCCCGAACGGGAGACGCCCGGTATCACCGCCAGGGCCTGGGCGGCCCCGAAGGCGACCGCGTGCGGCAGCGTCAGCGACTCGAGGGGGCGGTTCTTCGCCCCGACGCGGTCCGCGACACCGAGGATCACCCCCAGCACGACCAGCGTCGTCCCGATGACCCACAACGAACGGACATCCCCCTCGATGACGTCCTTGAAGGCGATGCCCACCATGACGATCGGGAGCGACCCGGCGATGACGTACCACCCCATCCGGGCGTCCTGGGGATTCCAGTCACCGGTCCGGTCCGCGCGGCGGGCGAGCAGCGAACGGGCCCACGCGGTGACGATGCGCCCGATGTCCCGCGCGAAGAAGAGGATGACGGCTGCCTCCGTGCCGATCTGGACCACGGCGGTGAATGCGGCGCCGGGGTCGTCCCATCCCATCAGCTCCGGGGCGATCCGCAGGTGGGCGCTGGACGAGATCGGCAGGAACTCGGTCAGCCCCTGGAGCACGCCGAGCACGACGGCCTGCACCCACTCGGTCACGCCGGACCTCCGGCCAGCCCGGCCGACTCCACGGCCTCGACCAGAGTCCGCAGCTGCGAGATGCGCTCGTCGACGCTCCCCGAGTGAACGGCGACGGACAGCGTGGTGACGCCGGCGTCGGCATACGCGTGCAGGCGGTCGCGGATCCGCTCGGCCGGCCCGATCAGGGCCGTCCGGTCGACGAACTCGAACGGCACCGCCTCGGCAGCCTCGCGATGCCTGCGTTCGAGGAACAGGTTCTGTACCCGACCGGCGGCTTCCGCGTAGCCCATCCGGACGGCGAGTCGGTTGTAGAAGTTCTCCCGGCGGCTGCCCATGCCGCCCAGGTAGAGAGCGGAGTAGGCGCGCGCCGGTGCCGCGCAAGCCTCGAGATCGTCGCCGACCACCAGCGGAACCGTCGGGACGACGTCGAAGTCGTCCATCGTCCGGCCCGCCGCAGACCGCCCGCGGCGGACATGGTCGAGCGAGTCGGCACCCAGCTCGGGCGAGAAGAAGACCGCCAGCCAGCCGTCGGCGATGGCCCCGGCGAGCTCGAGATTTCGCGGTCCGACCGCCGCCAGGTAGACGGGGATGCGCTCGCGGACGGGATGGACGGTCAGCCGCAGCGCCTTGCCCGGTCCGTCGGGGAGTGGGAGCGTCCAGTGCTCGCCCTGGTAGGCCAGCCGTCCTCGGCCCAGGGCGGTGCGGACGATCTCCACGTATTCGCGGGTGCGGCCCAGCGGCTTGTCGAAGCGCACCCCGTGCCAACCTTCGGACACCTGCGGCCCGGACACGCCCAGGCCCAGGCGGAACCGGCCGCCGGACAGGCCGTCCAGGGTGGCCGCGGTCATCGCCGTGCAGGCCGGTGTCCGGGCGGGGATCTGCATCACGGCGCTGCCGACGTCGATCCGCTCGGTCTGTGCGGCGACCCAGGACAGCACGGTCGGGGCATCGGATCCGTACGCCTCGGCCGCCCACACCACCGAGTAGCCGAGCCGGTCGGCCTCTCTGGCCAGCGCGAGGTTGTCGCGGTCCGCTCCGGCGCCCCAGTAGCCGAGATTGAGCCCGAGCCGCATCGTTCCCTCCCCGCGGGGGCCCGTGCCCCGTCTCACCCGGACGTGATCGGTCCGCCGCGCGACTCTATCGGCCGTCGATCCCACCGGGCGTGACCCGTGCGGCCGGTCGTCGCCCGCCCGCCGCGGGTGGCTGGATAATCTCCGGCCGTGGAACAGCGACGGCTCGGCCGCAGTGGGCTCCGGGTGTCCCGGCTCGCACTCGGGACCATGACGTGGGGCAGGGACACCGACATCCACGAGGCCCGCGATCAGCTCGAGGCATTCGCCGAGGTGGGCGGCACGCTGGTCGACACCGCGGCGTCGTACGGCGACGGCCAGAGCGAACGCGTCCTCGGCGAGCTGCTGGAGGCAGTGGTGCCTCGGGCGGAGATCGTGGTCGCGACGAAGGCCGGCATGTCCCGCACGAGCGGCCGCCGGGTGATCGACGTGTCCCGGCGGGCGCTGCTCGATCAGCTCGACGCCTCCCTGGACCGCCTCGACACCGACTATGTCGACCTCTGGCAGGTCCAGACGTGGAGCGACGACGTCCCACCCGACGAGACCATGGCGGCGCTCGACTACGCCGTCACCTCGGGGCGGGCCCGCTACGTGGGCATGTCGAACTACGGAGGCTGGCAGACCGGCTGGTCCACGGCACACCAGGCCGCCTCCCCCGGCCGGTCACCGCTGGTCTCGACCCAGGTGGAGTACTCCCTCGTCCAACGCGGGATCGAACGGGAGGTACTGCCGGCAGCCATGGGGCTCGGCCTCGGGGTCCTGGCGTGGTCGCCGCTGGGCCGCGGCGTCCTCACCGGCAAGTACCGCACGGGCACGCCGGCCGATTCGCGGGCCGCGTCGCCACACCTGGCCGGATTCGTCGAGGTCTACCTCGACCCACGGTCGCGACAGGTGGTCGAGGCGGTCTCGACGGCGGCGGAGGGACTGGGGGTCCAGCCCCTGGAGGTGGCACTGGCGTGGGTGCGCGACCGGCCCGGGGTCACTGCGCCCGTCGTGGGAGCACGGACGGCCGCACAGCTGCGGGGCGTGCTCGCCGCGGAGGACCTCACCCTCCCGGCCGAGATCCGCTCCGCCCTCGACGAGATCTCCGTCCCGCCGCTCGGGTACCCCGAGCGGCTGTGGTGATCACTCCGTCTCGTCGGCCTGCACCTCGTCGAGCCGGTACACCAGTGCCTGCTCTTCGGCCACACCGAAGGGGTCCTCGGCCAGCGTCGACACATCGGCGGCGTCGATCTCCTGCATCCACAACGTGCCGCCGTGTCGGACCAGCCCGGCCAGCTCCGCTCTCTGGTCGAGGCCGTCGACTCCGTACGCCAGGAGCAACTGGTAGAGGGCTTGTCCTGCGTGGTTCACATCCGAATCCGCCATCGCATCGGTCTCGTCCGGATTGAGCTCGGCGTACGCCTGCCGGGCGGCGGCCAGCATGGCGTCGTCGTCAGCGACGCTGTAGTCACGACGGAGCAGCAGCGCGATCGTCGTCAGCCCGTCCTCCCGCTCTTCGACCTCCGCTTCGACGTCCGCCTCGACCTGTGGGCCCTCCGCGAACTCCCACGGAGTGACCTCGTCGAGCACGGTGAACAGGAGGTCGTCGTATCGCGACGCGGCGTCCCGTAGTGCGGTGTACGCCTCCTGGACGGCGGCATCGGCCTCGCCCGTGCTCTCGAAGCACGCGGCGAGGTGTGCCTCGAGGGCGTCGGTCAGTTCGTCGAGGGCATCGTTGAGCCGGGCCTGGTCCCGGGGCGACGTGGTCACGGGCCGACCGTACCCGGGCGGCATGGCACCATGTGCCGATGGCGAGCCTTACCGCCCCGATCCGCCCGAGGTCCGAATACGAGTTCCACCACCTGCTGCTCCCGCGCGGAACCTCGCGGGGGGCTGCGCGACGGCTGCTGACCGACCACGCCGAGTACGGCCACTGGGAGCTCGCACGGTTGCGGTTGTATCCCGACGGCACGCGCAAGGTGACCCTGCGGCGGCGCATCCTGCGCGTGGCCCGCGCTGAGCTCTGAGGACCGCGCTCGGCTCCATACCGCCCCCGCCCCCGACTTGTGGCGGGTTGTCAACCCCTCCCACGCGCCTGCAAGGTGCCCAAGCCGCCACAAGTCGGGCGTCCACAGGTTCGCGTGCGACCTTGGGGTCGTCCACCGGTCGGCCGGGCATCATGGCATTCGCGGTGCCGTGCGGGTGAAGTGGGCGGGTGCCGATACCCGCACTGGTGCCCGCCGAGTTGATGCTCGGTCCCTTTCTCGGTCGCGCCGCGGTCGATGCCGGCCTGCTCACCAAGCGTCGGCTGCAGTCCAAGCCGTGGGTGCGCCTCCTGCGCAACGTCTACGTGCACCGCGATCTCCCCCTCACTGACCTGATGCGAGCCCGCGCGCTGCTTCTCGTTCTACCGGGCCGTTCGGTGGTAGCCGGCCTGACGGCGGCGTGGCTCCACGGCGCGTGGCAGCCGTTGCCTGGTCGTTCGGTTCCACTCCAGTACGCCCGTCCCCGATCGGCGACCAGCAGCCGACCGGCCGGGACGTACCTGTCCCGCCGGGTTCTGCAGGTCGACGACACCTGCCTGAGCGACCTCACCGAGGTCGGTGGCGTCGTCGCTACCTCGTCGCTGCGTACGTGCTTCGACCTCATGCGCGGGCGCAGCCTCGTCGAGGCAGTCGTCGTCGCCGATGCCTTCGTGCACGCCGGCGTGGTCGACCTGCCCTGGCTCGCGGCCTACGTCGGAATGCACCGGCGGTGGCCCGGTGTGCGCCGGAGCTCTCGGGCTGTCGAGCTTGCGTCGGCTCGAAGCCGTTCGCCCGGCGAGAGCCGTCTGCGGATGGTCGTCGTGCTCGCGGGATTCCCCGCGCCGCTGGTGAATCCGCCGTTCTTCACCGGTTCTCCGCCCATGCTCGCCGGCTACCCTGACCTGGTCATCGTCGTCACCCACCCGGTGCTCGGCCTCGAGTACGACGGCGCCTACCACGACGACCTCCGGCAGCGGCAGGCCGACAACCGTCGCGAGAACACGCTCACGCGCGCCGGACTTCCCCTGCTCCGGTACGGCGCACAAGCGGTACGACGCGACCGTGAGCTGATCGTCACCGACATCTCGGCGATGACCGGTCTTCGACCGATGGCCCACCTGCGTGACGAGGACTTCCGTCGCCCTCCGCCTCCCATGACCTGGTAGCCGTCCGTCTTGTGGCGGCTTGGCAACCCCTGGTCGCCGCAACACACGTTCACAACCCGCCACAAGATGAGTCAAGGGGACCGCGGGGGCGGTCCGGGCCGGTCAGGCGAGGTCGAGGAAGCGGTCCAGTACTCGCGCACCGAATCGCAGGCCGTCGACCGGCACCCTCTCGTCGACGCCGTGGAACATGCCGGCGAAATCCAGGTCCGGTGGCAGGCGCAGCGGCGAGAACCCGAATCCTCTGATGCCGAGTCCGCTGAAGGCCTTGGCGTCGGTGCCACCGGACATGCAGAAGGGAACGGCGCGGGCGCCCGGGTCCTCGGCCACCAACGCCGCGCTCATGGCGTCGACCAGGTCGCCGGTGAACTCGGTCTCCAGCGCGATGTCGGACACGAGTACCTCACGTCGCACCCGAGGGCCGAGGACATCGTCGAGGGTGGCGTGGAACTCCTCCTCGTGACCGGGTAGGAACCGCCCGTCGACGACGGCCTCCGCTCGGCCGGGGATGACGTTGTGCTTGTAGCCGGCCTTCAGCATCGTGGGGGTGGCGGTGTTGCGGAGGGTGGCGCCGACGATCTTCGCCACGTTGCCGAGCGTCCGGACGAGTTGCCCGCGGTCCGCCGGGTCGAGGTCGACGCCGTACGCCTCCGCCGCGGTGTCGAGGAAGGAGCGCACGGTGGGGATCATGCGCAGCGGCCACTCGTGCCGGCCGAGCCGGGCGACCGCCTCGGCCAGCTCGGTCACGGGATTGTCGTCGTTGACCATCGAGCCGTGCCCGGCGGTGCCGTCGACGGTCAGCCGCATCCACTCGATGCCCTTCTCGGCCGTTTGGACCAGATACAGGCGCAGGTCGTCGCGGACGGTGAGGCTGAACCCCCCGACCTCGCTGATCCCCTCCGTGCAGCCCTCGAACAGCTCGGGATGGTGGTCGGCCACCCAGTGGCTGCCGAGGATCCCGCCCGCCTCCTCGTCGGCCGTGAAGCACAGGACGACGGGACGAGCGGGCAAACGCCCCGTGCGCAGTCGGTCGCGGACGACGGACAGGATCATCGCGTCCATGTCCTTCATGTCGATCGCGCCGCGGCCCCAGACGCAGCCCTCGGCGATCTCCCCGGAGAACGGGTCGTGCGCCCAGTCGGCGGCGTCGGCCGGCACGACGTCGAGATGCCCATGGACGAGCAAGGCCTCGGAGCGTGCCGGATCGCCGCCGTCGAGGCGGGCGACCACCGTCGTACGACCCGGCTCGGACTCCAGAAACGTCGGGTCGAGGCCCACCTCTGTCAGCCTCTCTGCGACGTACTCGGCCGCCTTTCGCTCGCCGGGGCCGCTGCCGTCGCCGTAGTTCGAGGTGTCCAGGCGGATGAGATCGCGGCACAGGTCGACGACCTCACCGTCGGGCACCGACGGCGGCACTGTTCGCTCGGTCACGGCATTCATCCAACCCGAGGATGCCAGGCCCGGGTATTCAGGCTCGTTTCAGCTCCGGTGCGTCACGATGTCCGTGAGGCGGTGTCGGCCCATGCGGATTCTGGTCGTCGAGGACGAGCAACGGATGGCCGCGGGACTGCGTGCGGGCCTTGAGGCCGAGGGTTTCGCGGTGGACGTGGCGTCGAACGGCGTCGACGGCCTGTGGCTCGCGCGTGAAAGACCACCGGACGCCATCGTCCTCGACATCATGCTGCCAGGGCTCAACGGGTACGTGATCTGCCGGACTCTCCGGGCTGAGCAGATATGGACACCGATCCTCATGCTGACCGCCAAGGACGGTGAATGGGACCAGGTCGAGGCGCTCGACACCGGCGCGGACGACTACCTGACCAAGCCCTTCTCGCATGCGGTGCTCGTCGCCCGGCTGCGAGCGCTGCTGCGCCGCGGGGCAGCCGAGCGGCCGGCGATCCTCGCGGCCGGCGACCTCCGTCTCGACCCGGCAGCGCGCCGGGCCTGGCGCGGTCCGACCGAACTCGATCTCACCACGAGGGAGATGGCGCTGCTGGAGTTCCTGCTCCGCCGCCGCGGCGAGGTCCTGTCCAAGCACGAGATCCTGACGCACGTCTGGGACTTCGACTTCGACGGCGACCCGAACATCGTCGAGGTCTACATCGGACACCTTCGCCGCAAGGTGGACCGTCCCTTTGGCCGTTCGGCGATCCGGACCCTCCGTGGAGCCGGGTACCGGCTGGAGGATGACGGTGGCTGAGCGTCGCCGCACCGTGGTCCGGCGGTGGCGCGCCTGGGGCGGCACAGTCCGGGCGAGAACGACGGCGGTCGCCGTCCTCGTCGTCGGGATCGCGCTGCTGGTGGGCGCCGTGGCTCTCGTGGCGGCGCTGCGAGAGGTGCTCACGACCGAGGTACGCACGGCCGCCGAACTGCGCGCGGAGCGTGCGGTGACGGCGCTCGACGCCGGTGCGGCACCAGCCTCTGTCGTGGTCACCGACGACGACGACGTCGTGATACAGGTTCTCGACGGCGACGGCGCGGTGTTGGCGGCCACCAGCAACGCGGACGGCCTCCCCCGAGTTGCCGACCTCGAAGCCGGCGACGAGGCCGAGATCACCGTTCCGTTCGACGACGACCGCTTCCTCACCGTGAGCACGGCCGCCGGCGGCCCGGAGGGGCCCTACAGCGTGCTCTACGCTCACAGCCTGGAGTCGGTGAGCGATTCCGTCGGGGCGATGACCGCGCTGTTGTCAATCGGCCTGCCGCTCCTGCTCGCGGTGGTGGGCGTGACGACGTGGTGGATGGTTGGGCGGGCGCTCGCCCCCGTGGAGGCCGTGCGCCGGGAGGTCGACGCGATCTCCGCGAGCCAGTTGCACCGTCGCGTGCCGGAGCCGGCCACCTCGGACGAGGTCGCCCGGTTGACCGCGACGATGAACCGCATGCTCGACCGTCTCGAGCAGGCGCGGGACCGGCAGCGCCGCCTCGTCTCCGATGCTTCGCACGAGCTGCGTTCGCCGGTCGCCGTGATCCGCCAGCACGCCGAGGTGGCTCTTGCCCATCCGGAACGCATGAGGACGGCCGCCCTGGCGGAGACCGTCGCAGCCGAAGGCCTGCGCCTGCACCAACTGGTCGACGACCTCCTGCTCCTGGCCCGTGCCGACGAAGGCACGCTGCACTTCGACCGCCGGCCGCTCGATGTTGACGACGTCGTCTTCGACGAGGTGCACCGCCTGCGGACCACCACGGCGCTGCACGTCGACGCGAGCGCGGTCTCGGCCGCTCGTGCCTTCGCCGACCCGGCGGCGACTCGGCGCATCGTGCGAAACCTCACCGACAACGCCGTCAGCCATGCCCGTTCCCGCATCGGCTTGTCGCTGATCGAGACCGACGGCGTGGTCGTGCTCCACGTCGACGACGACGGCCCGGGCATCGCCGCAGACGACCGCACGCGAGTCTTCGACCGCTTCGTGCGCCTCGACGACGCGCGTGCCCGCGACGACGGCGGCGCGGGCCTGGGCCTGGCCATCGTCACCGAACTGGTGGCGGCGCACGGCGGCGAAGTCGCGGTGACGGAAAGCCCGCTGGGCGGAGCACGGCTGACACTCCGCCTGCCCGGCCACGACGAACCGGCGGACTGACCGCATGGCATTCCTCGTTCAGCGTGGATTCAGCCGCTCCGAGGCATGCTGGCCTCGTTGGATAATCGAACCGAGACAACCGAACGGGCAGGAGGGTTGCCATGGCCCGCATGACCAAGCTCGCCGTAGCAGCGGTATCCGGTGTGGCAGCGGCCGCCGCGAGTGTCGGCATCGCGGTCGCGAACTCCGGCGACGACGACGAGACCGAGCGGCCCATCAGCGGCGACGCGCTCCAGAAGGCGTCCGACGCGGCACTGGAGCACACCGGCGGCGGCAGCGTCACCGGTACGGAGGTCGGCGACGAGGAGAGCCTCTACGAGGTGGAGGTCACGCTCGACAACGGCCGCCAGGTCGACGTCCAGCTGGACGAGGGCTTCACCGTCGTCGGCACAGAGGGGGACGACGACAACACCGAAGACTAGGACTGACGTGGCCGCGGTGAGGCGCGCCGCCGTCGCATCGGTGGCTGCGGTTGCAGTCGCTGCGGCGATCGGCATCGTCCTCACCCTGACCGGCGACGACGACGCACAGACGCGACCGTCCGGCGACGAGTCCGCGGCCCCCTACTCCCCGTCGATCGATCCGGCCGGATTCACCACGGCTGTCGACAACCCGTACTTCCCTCTCCCTCCGGGCGCACGGTGGGTGTTCGAGGGTCGTGTCGAGGACGGCCTCGAGCGCACCGTCGTGGAGGTCACGGGGCACACCCGTGTGGTCATGGGCGTGACGTGCGTCGTCGTTCGCGACACCGTCACCCTCGACGGCGAGGTGATCGAGGACACCTTCGACTGGTTCGCCCAGGATGCCGACGGCGCGGTCTGGTACTTCGGGGAGGAGACCTCCGAGTACGAGGACGGTGAGATCGTCAGCACGGAGGGTGCCTGGGAGGCGGGCGTCGACGGTGCGCAGCCGGGCATCGTGATGCCGGCCCGGCCCCAGGTCGGTGACTCCTACCGGCAGGAGTACTACGAGGGCGAGGCCGAGGACACTGCGGAGGTGCTCAGCCTGACCGAGTCGGCGACCGTTCCCGTCGGCACGTACGAGGACCTGCTCGTGACCGAGGACATCAACCCGCTCGAGCCCGAGGTCGTCGAGCACAAGTACTACGCCCGTGGCGTCGGGCCGATCCTCACCGTCCAGGTGCAGGGCGGTTCGGACCGGGAGGAGTTGGTGGAGGCGCCGGGCTGACCGCCCGACTACCCCGCCACGGCCGAGGAACCGCTGGCCTCGACGATGCTGCCGGCCAGGGCGGTCCTCCGGTAGAGGACGCTTCGGCCCGAACGCCACGAAATCACCAGACCGCTCCTGCGCAGCACCGACAGATGCTGGCTGATCGACGGTGGGCTCTGGCCGAGCCTGAGCGCCAGTTCTGTGATGGAGTGCGGGAGCTCCAGGCAGGTGAGAATGGCCGCCCGGCTGCGACCGAGCAGCGCCCCGAGCGCGTCGTCGTCCGCGGCCAGCGCGTCCGATGCGCCCCAGATCTTGCCCACGCCGCGCGCTGCGTCGGTCAGGCTCGACGGTCCCTGCGAGCCCGCCTCGAAGATCACATTCGGCCAGGTGAACACGGACGGCACCGCCGGCCTGCCCCTGTACTCCGTGCCCGGCGCCGGTCCGTTCGTCGTGCTGTAGAGGCAGTCCGGGGCAAGCATCGTGGCCAGCCGGCCGAGGTCGCGTGACACCCAGGCGTCCCTGAACACGGTGCCGAGGGCGAGAGCCGGCGAGGTGCGCGTCCGGTTCGACTCGACGATCACCATCGAGATCACCTCCGACCCGAGCGTGCGGCGGCCGGATGTACCGAGGCAACGATTCCGTACGTACTTCATCCTCCGCCCGAATCCACCGGCCCGGATCCGGTGCGTGGAGACGGGACACATTCAGCTCACGCGAGAGGGCTGAACGGCAAGGCGAGTGGGTGCGAACTCGAGCCACGCGGCGGCAACGAAGAAGCACCCGAAGGCGAGCGTGCCCCAGGGGAAGGGATGCCCTCCCAGCAGGAACACCCCTGCCAGGATCAGCAGGACGAAGGGCCCCCTGGACGCGCCGGCGCCTCGAAGCGCCATCGCTGCCGCTATCACCGCCACCACCCAGGCAGCGGTTCCCACGATCGACAGTACGAAGATCAGACTCAACCCTGGCATGTCGATCGCCGTGTCGTACACGGCCGTCTGCCCCTCGGCCGAGAGCTCCTGCGCACTTTGCAGGACGAACCCGGTCGCGATGCCGGCTGCCGCGTCGTAGGCGCTGAAGAAGACGGCGAAGACCGCGATGGCCCAGCGGCTCACGCTCACCGCCCGGCCGGTCAGCCCGTCGGTCAGCAGGTAGACGGCCAACGCGATGAGCCCGGTGAGAAGGAGCTGGATCATGTGGAACCACAGGAACCACCCGCCCTGCTCCACGCCCTCGGCGACGCTGTCCGGGTGGGGATGGAAGATCTCCAGCACGGCGAGGGCCAGCGGCGTCGCGAGCAGGACGAGCCTGCGCCATACCGAAGATCGCGCCACGTCGGCCCACAATGGGTGATATGCCCGCCAGGCGCAAGACCTGGTCCTACGGCGTCGGCTCTAGGCGGTGCCGGCCGGTGCCGCGGGCGGCAGGTTGGCGCTGTCCGGAACCAGGCTGAAGGCGCCCTCCTCTTCCTGGGCGTTGTGCAGGCGCAGGATGGCGTACAGGCCATAGAGCAGGCGCCGCAGCTCCACCACGTCTTCCGGATCGACGGTGCCCGCCAGGTCGTCCAGGATGCGGCGCAGCCGGCCGATCTGGTGCTCGATCTCCGCGTGGGTGCGGCTGAGCGCGCCGGTCGGGTCCGACCCGCCCAGCGCCTTGGCCATGATCGGGAGGAGTTCTGCCTCTTCGGCGCGCTCGTGCGGCAACAGGTCGGTCTCCAGTCGGCCCAGCAGCGTCCGGACCGGACCGAGGTCGCAATCGGCGGCGGTCAGCGCGTCCGCGACGGTGCGCAGTTCTTCGACGACCGGCCGCACGGCGCGGTGCTCGGCGTACAGCCGCTGGGCGGTGGCGATGTCGACCGGCGTCATGGTGACCGTGTGGACGCGAGCGGGGAGCAGGGCGCGCAGCGCGATGGCGATGGCCGCCACGTCGATGAGCTCTTGCAGGAGCGCGCCGGCCGCGGGTGGTAGCTGGCCCGCGGCGGCGGCCAGCATGGCCGCGAGGGACAGGCCCATGCCGACGACGACCGCCTGCCAGGCGATGCGGCGGGCGCGGCGGGCGATGAGAATCGCGTCGGCGAGCGCGTCGACGCGATCGACGGTGAGCACCACGTCGGCGGCCTCGGCGGAGGCCGTGGCGCCGCGGGCGGCCAGGGCGACCCCGACGCCGGCGGCGGCAAGAGCCGGTGCATCGTTGATGCCGTCGCCGACCATGATCGTGGGTTCGCTGGCCTGCTCGGCCCGGACGATATCCAGCTTTTCCGCGGGGTCACGCTCGGCATGCACGGTGTCGACGGCCACGATCCGTCCCACGGTCTCGGCGATGTCGGCACGGTCCCCGGTGACCAGGACCACCCGGCTGATCCCCGCCGCGCGCAACGCCCTGATCATGCGCGGTGCGTCGGGGCGTACCGGGTCCTCGAGCAGGAACACGCCGGCCGGCACCCCGTCGACCGAGGCGAACACGGTCAGCGAGCCGTCCAGTGCGGCCCGGCGACGCGCGTGGCGGACCCAGGCGGGAGCGGGCCCGGCCATGATCCAGGACGCCTTGCCCAACCTGACCCGCCGGCCGCCGACCGTGCCTTCGACGCCGTAGCCGGGCTGTTCACGGGCCTGGCCGGGAGGTTGCAGCGCCATGCCGCGCGCGCGTGCGGCGGTGACGATGGCGCCTGCCAGGACGTGGGCGGAGACCTGGTCCAGGGAGGCGGCAAGGCGCAGCAGCTCATCGGGGTCGGTTCGGCCGTCGGCGCTGATCACGTCGGCGAGCACCGGCCGGCCGTGGGTCAGCGTTCCGGTCTTGTCGAACAGCAGCACCTGCCCGGCGGCCAGCCGCTCCAGCGCCGATCCGCCCTTGACCACGACACCTGCCCGGGCGGCACGGGACAGTCCCGACATGATCGCGATGGGCGCGGCCAGAAGCAGCGGGCAGGGTGTGGCCACGACCAGTACGGCCACCGCTCGCACCGCCTGGCCGCTGACCGCCCATGCGACGCCGGCGAGGACCAGCGTGAGCGGGACGAACGCGACCGCGAACCGGTCGGCCATGCGCACGAACGGGGCGGTTGACGCCTGGGCCTGTTCGACGAGGCGCACGACGCCCGCGTACGTGGACTCCTCGGCCAGTGCGGTGGCGACGAGGTCCACCGGCTGGCCGGCGTTCACCACACCGCTGCGAACGTCCTCGCCAGGCAGGCGCTCCGCCGGCAGCGGTTCACCGGTGAGCGCCGATTCGTCGAGCACTGCCGATCCCAGCAACCGGCCGTCCACCGGCACGATCTCCCCGGATCCGACCAGCAAACGGTCTCCCGTGGCAACATCGCCGACCGGGATCTCGACCACCCCAGCGGCGTCGTACCGCCGAGCGGTCCGCGGCGCGCGCGCCACCAGTAGGCTCAGCTCGCGCCGCGCCCGAGCCGCGGCCCTGGCCTCCAGCAACGCACCACTGGCCAGCATCAGCGCGATGACGGCGCCGGCGAACGCCTCATCCACCAACAGCGCACCGACAAGCGCCAACCATGCGATCAGGTCGACGCTCGGCTGGCGCCGCCGGACCGCGTCGAGAATCGATGCCGTCGAATAGATGAGACCCAGCAGGGTCGCCGCGATCCACAGTCCGGTCGCGACGCCGCCCGCGTCGAAGATCCACGCCAGCACGCCGGCCAGCAGCAACAGCGACGACGCGGCGAACAACGCCGCCTCACGCTGCCTCCACAACCGGCTCACCAGGCGCTTGCTCGTGCCCGCCGTCACCGTGCGCTCAGCCGTCATCGGACCGAACGTTCCAGCGATGGCCCTGAGTGCGCGGCCCGGGTACTGCTGTCCAGCAGGACTGCTGCTGGTCCCTCCGCGTGGGTCTCATCGTCCTCACCTGCCTTCACGTCCACCCTCGGGCTTTTGCGGCCGGCGGTGCAGGGCCGAAGGCCACCTTCGATTCGGGGCTAACTGCCGTTTCCGAGTTCGCGGCGCCTACCTCTGTGCTGCGGTGTGCGGCCGCGCCAGGCGTGAGCGGCTGGCGAGCCAGACCGATCGAGGTGCGTCACAACGCCGGCTGGGGTGGACGCCCACCGAGTCCCAGCCGGTCGGCCGACTCGCTCAGTGCGTCCAGGGTGACCGTCACGACTGGCTCGATATCTGCCCGCGAGACGCGATACGCAGCGGCAAGCCGGCGGGCGCCACCGACGCTGATATCGGTGATCGCCACCGCGTCCGGATCTGCATCGCGTAGCGCGAGCATCGGTACGATCGCCGCGCCAAACCCGCCGGTCACCAGTCCCAGCACGCTCGGGAACTCCAGGCAGATGTGGGGGCGCTGCGGGGTGAAGCTGTGCTGCCCAGCGAGCCGATCCAGGGCCTGCCCGCACGCCGACTCGGGCGGCCCACTGATCCACGGCCGGTCGGCCAGGTCCGATACGGAGCGCGGCCGGATCGTCCACCGGGTCGGTACCACCACCCGGTACGGGTCGTCTCCCAATACCCGCTCGGCGAGGCCGTCGGGCATCGGGCCGTGTTCCCCGGCGTCCCGCTCGGTGATCAGCATGTCGATCCCGCCGATGCGCAGCTCCCGTTCGGCGGCCGGGCCCTCCAGGTCGTACACCCGCGGGTGTACGTCGGGGTGGGTTTGGCTGAGCAAGGCGATCGCCGGAACCAGCAGGTGGCGAATCGCGGTGGAGAACGCCGCCACGACCACCGCTCCGGAGACCCTGCCGCTGAGCGCGGCCAGTTCGCGACGCGCCTCGGCGAGCTCGTGCTCGATGCGTTCGGCGCGGGCCGCGAGCAGGCTGCCGGCCTCGTTGAGCTCGACGCGGCGGCGGGACCGGTCCACCAGGGTCAGGCCCACCTCACGCTCGAGCTGGGCCAGATGTTGAGAGACGGCTGACGGGGTGAGATGAAGGAGGCGGGCGGCGTTCATCACACCACCGCCGAGAGCCACCGCCCGCAGCACGCGCAGCCTCCGCGGATCGATCTCCATGCAGCCAATCTTTCATGGCACTTAAGAAATGGTCGATTGCATTCAACCGCAGCTTACGTCGATGCTGATCGGTGTGACGACAACCCCTGAGGTCCGTGCTCAGTTCGACGCAGAGGTGACATTCCGAAACGGCGGTGGGCTCGAGGCGCACGGATTCCGCCTGGACATCGTCTCGGCGCAGACCACCGATGACGCACTTGCCGAGGCGTTCGTCCGCGAACTCGGGCTGCTCATGGTGGACGAGGTGCGGATCAGCAACCGGACACTGGTGCACGAGCCACACAAGGGGTTGCGTGCCACGGCCGCGGAGCGACCGCCCAAGCGGGCTTCACGGTATGTCGAGCTCAGCCATCGGATCCGGCACGGGATGATCACCTATCCGGGCCTGCCGGGACCGGAGATCACCGACCATCTGACCCGGGAGGCGTCGCGCGCCCGCTACGCGCCCGGCACCGAGTTCCACATCGGCCGAATCTCGATGGTCGCCAACACCGGCACCTATCTGGACACGCCGTCGCATCGCTTCTCCGACGGCGCGGACCTCGCCGGCGTGCCGCTGTCGCGGCTGTGCGACGTCGACGGCCTGGTCGTCCGGCTCGCCGGGGACGAAATTCGGGCCATCGACCGCCAAGTGCTGCTGCCTTTCGACGTACGTGGCCGCGCCGTCCTGCTGCACACCGGGTGGGACCGGCTGTGGGGCACCGAGCGCTACGGTTCCGGCCATCCCTACGTGACCGCCGACGGGGCGGATTGGCTCGTCGAGGCGGGGGCTGCTCTGGTCGGGATCGATTCGGTGAACATCGACGACGCCGAGGACGGCAGCCGGCCGGCCCACACCGCCCTGCTGCGCGCCGGCATCCCCGTCGTGGAGCACCTGTGCGGGCTCGACGAGCTTCCGCCAGAAGGCTTCCGGTTCTTCGCCACCCCGCCCCTCATCGTGGGCATGGGCACGTTCCCGGTCCGGGCGTGCGCCATCGTCGACCGCTGACCCGGCCGGACTGGCTGCGGCTGACGGCGTGGACGTGCTCATCGACACCACCGGATGGCTCGGCGCGATCGCCCTGCTCAGCGCGTACCAGCTGGTGTCTGCCGGCCGCCTGGACGGTCATGGTGCCGCCTTCCAGCTGCTGAACCTGGCCGGTGCGACGGCCCTGCTGGCCAACTCGGGCTACCACCGGGCCTGGCCGTCGGCCGGTTTGAACGCGGTGTGGCTGGTCATCGGGCTGATCGCCCTGGCCCGGGCGAACGGCACCGCTGCGCGCGTCAGGTGGCGCCGGGCATCGCCACGCCGGTCTCGTAGGCAATCATCACCAGCCGGGCGCGGTCGCGGGCGTCGAGCTTCATCAGCAGCCGGCTCACGTGGGTCTTCACCGTGGCGTGGCTGACGTACAGCGTGGCCGCGATCTCGGCGTTCGACTGCCCCTTGGCGACGAGCTCGAGCACTTCCCGCTCGCGCTCGGTGAGCTGGTCCAGCGTCGCCTGCGCCGCAGCGGCAGCGGCCGGCCCGGGTCGGCGGGCGAACTCCTCGATCAGGCGGCGCGTGATGCGCGGCGCGATCAGGGCGTCGCCGGCGGCGACGACCCGCACGGCGTTGAGCAGGTCGACCGGGAGCGTGTCCTTGAGCAGGAACCCGCTGGCGCCGGCCCGCAGCGCCTCGTGCACGTAGTCGTCGAGGTCGAACGTCGTGAGGATCACGACCCGAGTGGAAGCCAGCGACTCGTCGCCAGTGATCCGGCGGGTCGCGTCGAGGCCGTCCATCACCGGCATCCGAACGTCCATCAGCATCACATCGGGGTGTTCGCTGGCGGCGAGGGCGACCGCCTCGGCACCGTTGCCCGCCTCGCCGACGACCTCGATGTCGGGCTCGCCGGAGAGCAGCATCGTGAAGCCGCTGCGGATCGTGACCGTGCTGTCGGCATCTCGTTTCCGATGCGATCGCTCAGGGTCGCCGAACGGCGCCTGACGTCCTCGGCATGCAGCCAGCAGGCATTGACGCCGTAGTCGGTACGGCGCATGTCGACGTAGACCAGGTCGCCGGCCCAGCCCATCGCGGTCGTCTCGATCCACTCCTCCTCACCCGTATC
>DASRTE010000068.1:0-23660 GCA_035656095.1 Jiangellaceae bacterium | reverse complement strand
CGTGGTTCGACGGGCGGAGCGAGTTCGGTCCGCGGGCCCTGGGGAACCGTTCGCTCATGGCCCACCCGGGCCGGGCCAGCAACCTCGAGCGGCTCAACGACGTCAAGGGACGCGAGCAGTTCCGGCCGGTGGCGCCGATGGTGCTGGCCGAGCGGGCGCGGAGCATCTTCGGCCGTGGCCCCGTGCCGTCGCCGTACATGCTCTTCGTGCACGACGTCGCGGCGGAGTGGCGGGACCGCATCCCGGCGGTCGTGCACGTCGACGGCACCGCCCGGATACAGACGGTGGACCCGGCCGAGACTCCCCGGGTGGCCGCATTGCTGTCCGCGTTCGAGCAACGTACCGGTCTGCCCGTTCTGGTCAACACGAGCCTCAACACAGCGGGACGCCCGATCGTCGACGACCCGCGCGACGCACTCGAGCTGTTCGGGTCTGCACCCGTCGATGCGCTCGTGCTCGGTCCCCACGTGGTGCAACGACATGATCTCTTCGCTGGCCGGGCGGGTCGATGACCCCGCCCCGATACGCGATCGTCGTCCCCACGGTGGGCCGGCCGAGCCTGGCGCGCCTGCTCGGCGCCTTGGCCGAACAGGACACCGACGGCGGTCGGTGTGCTCCGGTGGAGGTCGTCGTGGTGGACGACCGGCCGGACGCACGACCGCCCCTGAACCCTGGCGCCATTCCGTGGCGGCAGCGAGTGGTGGCCTCCGGCGGCCGCGGTCCCGCGACGGCCCGAAACCTGGGCTGGCAGCTGGCGTCGGCCGAGTGGATCGCCTTCCTCGACGACGATGTCGTACCGCCCGCCGGCTGGGCGCGGCGCCTGGTCGACGACCTGCTGTGCTGCGGCGCCGACGTCGCGGGAAGCCAGGGCCGGATCGAGGTGCCGCTCCCCGCGGACGCGCGCCCCACCGACTGGCAACGCAACACCGCCGGCCTGCAGGACGCCGCATGGGCGACGGCTGACATGGCGTACCGACGCGCCGCGCTGGTCCAGGTGCGCGGCTTCGACGAGCGCTTCCCCCGCGCCTACCGGGAGGACGCCGACCTGGCGTTGCGGGTGCGGCAGGCCGGCTGGCGACTCGTCCGTGGGAGCCGCCATGTCTTGCACCCGGTGCGGCCGGCGGGCTTCTGGGTCAGTGTCCGGGGGCAGGCCGGCAACGGCGACGACGCCCTGATGCGGCGCCTGCACGGGGCGGACTGGCGCCGAGACGCCGAGGTGCCGAGGGGACGCCTGGGTCGACATGCGCTGACCGTGGCCGCGGCCGCCTGGGGCCTGTGTGCACTGCTGGCGGGACACCGGCCGATGGCCGCCTCCGCCCTCCTCGGATGGACCGCGTTGACCGGTGAGTTCGCGTGGCGGCGGCTAGCGCCCGGGCCCAGGCCGGGAGAGCAGGGGTGGGCGGCCGAGTCCGGCCGGATGCTCACGACCAGCGCCGTCATCCCGGCTGCGGCTGTGACCCACCGGCTGCGAGGGGCGTGGCGGCACCGCGCCGCCGAACCGTGGCCGCCCACGATCAACGCGGTGCTGTTCGACCGCGACGGCACGCTCGTCCAGGACGTGCCGTACAACGGTGACCCGTCGAGGGTCCGCCCGGTGGACGGTGCGGGCGAGGCGGTCGCCGCGCTGCGCGACGCAGGCGTGAAGGTCGGCGTCCTCACCAACCAGTCCGGGATCGGCCGGGGCCTGCTGACACCTGACCAGGTCAGTGCGGTCAACGACTGGGTCGACGCCGCGGTGGGACCCTTCGACACCTGGCAGGTCTGCCCGCACGGCGTCGACGACGGATGCGACTGCCGCAAGCCGAAGCCCGGCATGGTCGTCCGCGCGGCGAGAGCGCTCGACGTGCCGGTCGAGCAGTGCCTGGTCGTCGGCGACATCGGCGCTGACATACAGGCGGCCCGCGCGGCGGGCGCCCGCGCCGTGCTGGTGCCCACGTCAGAGACCCGGGCCGATGAGGTGGCGGACGCACCGGTTGTGGCGGCCGACCTGGCGGGCGCCGTCGACCCGGTCCTGGCCGGACGGGCCCGCGGCCCTGGCCTGGGGGAACAACCGTGACCAGGATCCTGGCGGTCCGTCTGGACAGCGACGGCGACGTGCTGCTGACCGGCCCTGCGTTGCGTGCGCTCGCACAGGGGGCGGCGAGGCTCGACCTGCTCGTGTCACCGGCGGGAGAGCAGGCTGCGCGCCTGCTGCCCGGGCCGCACCAGGTCATCGTCTTCGACGCACCGTGGAGCGGCTATCGTCCGCCGCGGCTGGAACCTGCGGCGGTCACCGACCTGGTCGCGCGCCTGCGCCGGGCCGCCTATGACCGGGCGGTCGTGTTCACCTCCTTCCACCAGAGCCCGTTGCCGATGGCGTTGCTCGCGAAGCTCGCCGGCATCCCGTACGTCGCCGCCACCAGCGCGGACTATCCGGGGTCACTGCTCGATCTCCGGCATCACCGGGTGGCGCGTCACGAGGTGGAGGCGGCACTCGAACTGGCGCGGGCGACCGGTGCACGACTACCGGCCGGCGACGACGGTCGACTTGCCGTGCTGCCCTCGTCGGCGGATATGAGCGGCGTCGTCCCCTCGGGACCGCTCGTCGTCGTCCACCCGGGTGCGTCGGTACCGTCCCGGGCCCTTCGGGCCGACCATGCACGGCGCATCGTATCGGCGCTGCTGGAAGGCGGTTGGGACGTCGCCGTGACCGGTGCGCCGGCAGAGCGCGATCTCGTTCGGCAGGCAACGGCTCCGGGTGCGCTCGATCTGACCGGTAGGACATCGCTGGCCGAGCTCGCGGCAGTGCTCCGCCATGCGGCGTGCCTTGTTGCCGGCAACACCGGCCCCGCCCACCTGGCCGCTGCTGTCGGCACGCCGGTGGTGTCGATGTTCTCGCCCGTCGTCCCGATCGAACTGTGGCACCCGTACGGCGTGCACTCGGTAGTACTCGGCGACCAGGACGCTGCCTGCAGAGACACCCGGGCCCGCGAATGCCCGACTCCCGGTCATCCCTGCCTGGGTGAGGTCGAGCCGGCGGAGGTCGTGGCCGCCGTCGAGTCACTGGTGACCGAGGGCCGACCGGCGACGACGAGAGCCGGTGCCGCATGAGAATCCTGCTGTGGCACGTGCACGGGTCGTGGACGACGTCGTTCGTCCACGGCGACCACGAGTACGTCGTTCCACTGCTTGCGGACCGGGGACCGGACGGACGGGGCAGAGCCCGCACGTGGGACTGGCCGGCCGTGGTGCGGGAAGTACCTGCCGATCAATTGACGGGCATCGATGTGGACGTCGTTATGCTGCAGCGTCCACACGAACCGGAACTGACGCGACGCTGGACCGGTTGGCGCGCCGGGGTCGACGTGCCCGCCCTGTACGTCGAGCACAACGCCCCCACCGGCCACGCGGCGGCGACGCGGCATCCCATGGCGGACCAGGACGCAGTGCCGGTCGTGCACGTGACGTCCTTCAACGCTGTGATGTGGGACTGCGGGTCAGCACCGACGGCCGTCGTCGAGCACGGTGTCGTCGATCCCGGCTACCGGTACACCGGCGAGCTGGAGTCTCTCGCCGCTGTCGTGAACGAGCCCGTGCGGCGCTGGCGCGTCGCCGGGACGGACCTGCTGCTGGCGATGTCGCAGTCCGTGCCCGTCGAGGTCTACGGCATGGGCCTCGACGCGCTGGTCGTGCGGGCGCCGCAGTTCGCCGGCAAGGTGCACGACCTGCCGCAACACCGCCTGCACGACCGGATCGGCCACCACCGTGCCTACTTCCACCCCTACCGCTGGACCAGCCTCGGCCTGGCGCTGATCGAAGCCATGACGCTGGGCATGCCCGTGCTCGGTCTGCCGACCACGGCGGCGCCCGAGGCCGTCCCCGGGTCGGCCGGCGTTCTCAGCAGCGACCCGGACGTGCTTCGGCGCACAGCCCGCCGGTGGACCAACGAGCCCGACGAGGCGCGTGAACGTGGACGTGCCGCCCGCCGGTACGCCCTGAGCCGGTTCGGGCTGCACAGGTTTCTCGATGACTGGGACGCACTGCTCAAGGAGGTGACTCGATGAGGATCGCGATGGTGTCCGAGCACGCAAGCCCGCTGGCGACGCTCGGTGGCGTGGACGCCGGCGGACAGAACGTGCACGTCGCGGCGCTGGCAACGGCTTTGGCGGGCCGGGGTCACGAGGTGGTCGTCTACACCCGACGAGACAGATGGAACCTTCGCACCCACGTGCGCATGACCGACGGCGTCGACGTCGTCCACGTGCCCGCCGGTCCGCCTCGTCCGGTGCCCAAGGACGAACTTGCGCCGTTCATGGGTGACTTCGGCCGTTGGATGGCCCGGGCCTGGACGACGGGTCCGGTGCCGGACGTCGTCCATTCGCACTTCTGGATGTCCGGGCTCGCCGCCGTCCAGGCGGCCCGGATCGTCGGCGTCCCGGTCGTGCACACCTTCCACGCCCTGGGCTTGGTCAAACAGCGGTTCCAGGGTGCGCGCGACACCAGCCCGGACGACCGGATCCACCTCGAGAAGTCACTCGTCGGCGACGTCGACCTGGTCATCTCCACCTCGAACGACGAGATCTCCGAACTGTCCCTGATGGGAGCCGACGTGGAGCGGACTCGGGTCGTGCCCTGTGGCGTCGACCTCGAGCGCTTCACACCGGATGGCCCGGCATGGCCACGGGGCGTGCGCAGGCGGCTGGTCTGCATCGGCCGGCTGGTCGAGCGCAAGGGAGTCGACACCGTGGTCGAGGCGCTCACCCGGCTGCCGGACACCGAACTCGTCGTAGCCGGCGGGCCCGCTGTGGAGGAGCTGGCCGATGACCCCGAGGCAAAGCGGCTGAGGTCCGTCGCCCGCGATCTCGCCGTCGACGACCGGCTGGAGCTGGTCGGCAGCGTGGACCACGGCGACGTCCCCGCGCTGCTCCGCTCGGCCGACGTCGTGGTGGCGACGCCGTGGTACGAGCCGTTCGGGATCGTTCCGGTCGAGGCGATGGCCTGCGGTCGCCCCGTCGTCGGTAGTGCCGTGGGCGGGCTGCTGGACACCGTGGCGGACGGGATCTCCGGCCTGCTCGTACCGCCATACGACGCGGCCGCCGTCGCCGCTGCTGTCCGCTGCCTGCTCGACGACCCGGAACTGCATGCGCGGTTCGGCCGCGCAGCGCGCCTGCGGGCCGTCGCCCGCTACGGCTGGAGCCGGGTGGCGCGGCAGACCGAGCGGGCGTACGTCGACGTCGTGAGATCGCGGCGGACCGCGGCGGGAGCGGCGGTATGACGTCCGACGTCTGGCTGACGAGACACGTCGTCGAGTTGTCGTGGGCGCTCGACCGGCTGAAACGGGACGCCGAGGTGGTCGAATCGTGGGGCCGACGGCTGGCCGAGATCCTGGCCGGCGGCGGTCGGCTGATGGCGGCCGGCAACGGCGGTAGCGCCGCCGAGGCACAGCACCTCACCGCAGAGCTGGTCGGGCGGTTCGTCGACGAACGTCGGCCACTGTCGGCGCTGTGTCTCTCGGCCGAGACTTCGAGCCTGACCGCGATCGTCAATGATTACGGGGCGGAAGAGATCTTCGCCCGCCAGGTGCAGGCGCACGGACGGCCAGGCGACGTCCTCGTCCTGTTGTCGACCAGCGGGCGAAGTCCGAACCTGCTCAGGGCGGCCGAACGGGCTCGGGCCGCGGAAGTGCGCGTGTGGGCGATGACCGGCGACCGGCCCAACCCGCTGGCTGACCGGGCGGACGAGGCGCTCGCTGTGCGCGCTCGGACCACGGCTGTCGTGCAGGAGGTCCACCTTGCCGCGGTGCACGCTGTGTGCGCCGCCGTCGACGCCTACCTTCCGATCGTGGGCACAGCAGGTCACTACGTGGTGGATCGGCAGGTACCGGCATGAGTCCACGGGTTGTCGTCCTCGGCGACGTCGTGCTCGACCGGGACATCGTCGGACGCGCCGAGCGGGTGTGCCCCGACGCCCCGGTGCCGGTCGTCGATGTCGACGGCGTCCAGGAGAGTCCGGGCGCCGCGGGCCTGGCGGCACTCCTGTGCTGCGCGCCCGGGGTGGACGTCGGCATGGTCGCCCCGGTGGCCGACGACCCCGAGGGTCGCCGGCTGGCCCGCATGCTGCGTCGGGAAGTCGATCTGCTTCCGATACCGCATCAGGGGCCGACACGGCGCAAGACGCGAGTACGCAGCGCCGGCCAGTCGTTGGTCCGGCTGGATTCGGGAGGTCCCGGTTTCCCGACGCAACCACCGCTGTCGGCGGTCCGCGACATCCTGGCCGGTGCCGAGGCCGTGCTCGTCTCGGACTACGGGGCAGGTGTGACCCGTGAGCCCGGCCTGCGCGACCTGTTGACCGATGTCGCGCGACGGTCGGTCGTGGTGTGGGACCCGCATCCCCTGGGTGGTTCTCCAGTTCCAGGATGTGCGCTGGTCACCCCGAACCTGGCGGAGGCACTGGCCTCCGTCCGGTCCGGCAATGACGATCTCGGTCCGGCACCGCCCCCGGAGGCCGTTGCCGCTCGTCTTCGTCGTGCGTGGCAGGCGCGGGCCGTGGCCGTCACCGCCGGTCGCAGCGGTGCCTTCCTTGCCATGGCCGGCAGTGAACCGCTGTTCGTGCCTGCACCGGAGGTCACGAGCGGCGATCCATGCGGGGCCGGTGACCGGTTCGCCGCGACTGCCTCGGTCTCGCTGGCGCGCGGGGCCGTGCTGTCCGAGGCGGTCGGGGACGCCGTGGCCGAGGCGTCGGCGTGGGTCGCTGCCGGCGGGACCGAGGGCTTTCGCAACCGCAGCACCGACCGGGCCGCCACATCACCGGACACGGGACGGATCGACGAGGTCGTCTCTCGAGTCCGTTCGCGCGGCGACACGCTCGTCGCCACGGGTGGTTGCTTCGACATCCTGCACGCGGGGCATGTCGCGTGCCTGGCAGCCGCACGCAGTCTCGGCGACGCGCTG
Organism: Jiangellaceae bacterium; assembly: GCA_035656095.1. GTDB lineage: Bacteria > Actinomycetota > Actinomycetes > Jiangellales > Jiangellaceae > DASRTE01. Next base: position 16,731 of record DASRTE010000068.1, on the reverse strand, counting down.
GTCGTCCTGGTCAACTCCGACGAGTCCGTGCGCCGACTGAAGGGACCCGGGCGGCCGGCCGTGCCCGCCGCCGACCGGGTGCGCGTGCTCGAGGCGTTGTCCAGCGTCGACGCGGTGGCCGTCTTCGAGGAAGACGACCCGCGCACTGCGCTCGACCGGCTCCGCCCCGACGTGTGGGCCAAGGGCGGCGACTACGGCGCGGAGGCGCTGCCCGAGGCCGATCTCGTCCGCAGTTGGGGCGGCCGGGTGGTCGTGTTGCCCTACGTGAGCGGGCGTTCCACCACATCCATCCTGGCGCGCTCGACGGCCAGGCGCTCCATTCCCCAGGAGGTCCGATGATCCCACCGCCACTCGGCACAGCGTTCGTCACCGGAGGCTCCAGCGGCCTGGGTGCGGCGATCGTCGCGGCGGTGGCGAAGGGCGGAGGTACACCGGCCGTGGTCGACCTGGTTGCGCCGTCGTCGGACGTCGCTCACGCACTCGCCGACCTGGCCGACTCGGCAGCGGCAGCACGCGCCGTCGACGAATTGGTCTCCCAGGTCGGTCCTCCCTCCGCGGTCGTCACGGCGGCCGGCATCGATGCGTGTGGTCCGCTCGAGACGGTCGATGTCGAAGCCTGGGAACGGGTGGTACGGGTCAACCTGCTCGGCACTGCCGCGGTGGTCCGGTCCTGCCTGCCTCATCTCCTGCAGCGTCGAGGAAGGGTCGTGACTGTGGCTTCCACGCTGGGGCTCAAAGCCGTGAGCGACGCCACGGCGTACTGCGCGTCCAAGTTCGGCGTGGTCGGGTTCACCAGGGCATTGGCCGCCGAGCTCGCGGGGCGGGTCGGCGTCACCCTGCTGATCCCCGGCGGGATGCGGACCGCGTTCTTCGACGGGCGCGCCGAACAGTACCGACCCGGCGCGGATGCCGACCTCAGTGACCCCGACGATGTCGCGCAGGTGGTGCTCGACGTGCTGCGCCAGCCGGTGGGCTGCGAGATCCGCGAGCTCGTGGTCACGTCATCGACCGAGCCGTCCTGGCCGTGAGGCCGACCGTCCTGGTGCTTCGCGCGCTGGGGCTCGGTGACGCGGTCAGCGGTGTCGCCGCCCTGCGTGGTGTGCGGCGCGTATGGCCGTCCGGCCGGCTGGTCCTGGCCGCTCCGGAGGCGACCGGCGGCTGGTTGCGCCGGCTCGGGCTTGTGGACGAGGTCCTGCCGACCTCGGGGCTTGCACCGCTGGACTGGCCCGGTCCCGACGGCCCGGCCATTGCCGTGAACCTGCACGGACGAGGGCCACGCAGCCACCAGATCCTGCATGCCATCAGCCCGGGCCGGCTGGTGGCGTTCCGCTGCCTCCAGGCCGGATACGACGACGGCCCGGCCTGGAGGCAGGACGAGCACGAGGTCGAGCGGTGGTGCCGGCTCGTCCGAACTGCCGGTGGAGCCTGCGGTCCCGAGGACCTGCGCCTGCCCCGACGGGTTCTCCGTGGCCGGTATGTCGTGGTCCATCCCGGGGCGGCGGCAGCTTCCAGGAGGTGGCCGGCGCAGCGATGGACCTCGGTCGTGGACGCGCTGGTCCGCCGCGGTGTCGAGGTCGTCGTCACCGGGACGACACGCGAGCGTGAGCTCTGTGCTCGCGTCGCATCTGTCGGCGCACGCGATGCGTCCGGTGCACACGATCTCGACGACCTCGCCGACCTGGTGGCAGGCGCGATGCTGGTGCTGTGCGCCGACACGGGCGTGGGTCACCTGGCCACGGCGTACTGCACGCCGTCGGTCTTGCTGTTCGGCCCGACGCCGCCGGCATGGTGGGGCCCGGCGATCGACCCTGATCAGCACGTCGTCCTGTGGCACGGTTCGTCGGCGATGCCCCTCGGCGACCCGCACGCGTCGGCGCTCGACCCCGTTCTGGACCGGATCGGGATCGGCGAGGTGCTAGACGCGGTGGACCACGTGCTGGGTGACGCGGCATCACGCCGCCCGGCGTGAAGCCCTGGGGAGATCATCGAACTGCCTCGGATCGACCGCCATCGGCGACCGCGGTTTTCGAGGGTGGTCGGTTGAAACCGAAGTGCTATGCGTGTACCCAACCTGGAGGAAGCGCTCTGGCCGGACGGTTCGCACCCGACGACGTCCTCGCCTCGTACAACGCAGGACTTCCGGACGTGCCCGCACGCCGAACAGGTCGTGTGCGGCATCCGGTACCTGGCGTGGGCTCGCGTCTTGGCCGTCGGGCACACATCGCGCCTCGGGTTGCCCAGCGAGCGGCTCGAGGACGTGGCACTCGCGGTCGGCGAGCTCGCGACCAACAGCATCCGGCACGGCGGATACGGCCTGCTCGTCGTCAACGATCTGGCCGATCTGGTCCGCACGCACACCGGGCCGGCCGGGACGGCGATCCGGCTGCACTTCCTCGTGCCCTGGTAATCACCGACCGCGTGCGACGGTCCATTCGAAACTTCTTCGACCGCAGCCGCATAGGTCGCGATCCGCTGGGTATCCGGTGGGTCTAGTTGTCCACACAGGAGGCCACGATGACAACACCAACGGGGGCCGGCACCCCTGACATGCCGGGACGCGCAAGCACCACCACGACGGCCGGAGAAGGCACCGGAACGGTGAAGCAGGCCGCCGGCACCGCGACCGAGGAAGCCGGCCGGGTCGTCGATGTAGCGAAGGGCCAGGCGCAGGAGGTCGCGTCCGAGGTCGGGACCCAGGCTCGCGACCTGGTCGGCGAGTTCAAGACTCAGGTCCACGACCAGTCGATCACCCAACGGGACCGCCTGGCGGACAACGTGCGCCGGTTCGGCGACGACCTGGACACCATGAGGCAGTCGACCACCAGTTCCGGGCTTGCGAGCGACCTGACCGGAATGCTGGCGACCCGCGCGCGGGAGGTCTCGACGTTCCTGGGCGAACACGAGCCCGGTGACCTGATCGAGGAACTCCGTCGGCTCGCCAGGCGGCGTCCCGCGGTCTTCCTCCTGGGTGCCGCCGTCGCCGGTGTCGTCGCCGGTCGCCTCACCCGCGGCGCGGCGAGCAGCGACTCGACGTTGTCGACCGGTTCCACAGGCAGGTACCGGGTGAGCCACCCGTCCACATCCTCGCCGTCGGCGAGCAGGCCGTTGCAGGGCACGTCGAACGACGCCGTGGTCGGTGGATCCGGCGTGACGGTTGGGAGCCTGGGCAACCAGACCGCCAACACCGCCTCGCGAAGCCAGAGACGCGCTGCGTCGTCGGCAAGCACCTCCGGCGGGCTGCGTCCGGACGAGCCGCTGCTCGGGGAAGAGGGGCGTCCATGACCACGCCGTCGATGCCCGGTCCGACCGATGAGGACGCGCGTCCCGACGTCGAGGACCGGTCCCTGGGCGACATCGTCGGAGAGATCGCCGAGGACTTCGGCCGGCTCCTCCGCCAGGAGATCGAACTGGCCAAGGTGGAGGCAAAGCAGGAGGTGGTCAAGCTCGGCAAGGGCGCCGGGATGCTCGGCGGTGCCGGCATCGCCGGTCACCTCCTCCTGCTGTTCGCGTCGGTCGCTCTCATGCTGGTCCTCGGCCGGGTCATGCCGCTGGACCTCGCGGCGCTGATCGTGGCCGTGATCTGGGCGATCGTTGCTGCGGTACTGGCCGCACGGGGTCGGCGCCAGCTCCAGTCATTCGACCCCAAGCTCGAGACCACCACAGAGACACTGAAGGAGGATGTGCAATGGGCGAAGACACTGAGGGACTGAAACAGGACATCGAGGACACTCGCGGAGAGCTCACGCGCGACGTCGACGCTCTGGCTGAGAAGGTCAGCCCGAGCCGCATCGTGGGCCGAAGCATGGAGCGCACGAGAGGGCGGCTGTCGAACGTGAAGGACCGTGTGATGGGGACCGCCCAGGATGCTGCCGGCTCCGTCGGGGACGGTGTCTCCTCCGTTGGTGACAGCGTCACCGGCACTGCGTCGGACGCGGCGGGACTCGTCAAGGAGAAGGCGCAAGGCAACCCGCTGGCAGCCGGCCTGATCGTCTTCGGGGCCGGATGGCTTGTCGCATCGCTGCTGCCGGCGAGCCAGAAGGAGGCGGAACTGGCCTCCAAGGCCGTCGACACCGCCAGGGAGTACGGACAGCCGCTGGCGCATAAGGCATCCGATGTCGGTGCCGAGATCGGCCAGGGCATGAAGGGCCGGGCTCAGGAAGCCGTCGAGTCGGTGAAGTCCACCGCCGCCGATGCCGCCTCGACGGTCAAGGACGAAGGCCGCTCGTCTGCGACCACCGTGGCCGACGAGGTCAAGTCCAGCAGCTGACCACGAGACGATACGGCGCCCAGTCCCTCGTCAGGACTGGGCGCCGTATTCGTGGCACCGCTCAGGAGGAGCGCCGATCCTGGTCGGCCGGGTGCGGTTGGGGCTCGTCGGGGACGGTTCCCTCGTCGCCGGGGATCGAGTCGGCCTTCACGGCACGGCGCTGACCCAGCGGCCGAGGTTCGCCCTTCGTCGTGTCCTTGATGGTCTGCTGCTCCATCTCGGCGTTGACCTCGGCGCCGAGCAGCGTCGCGTAGGCGCCCAACCACAGCCACAGGAGCAGGACGATCACGCCGGCGAGCGATCCGTAGGTCTTGCCGTAGGAGGCGAAGTTGTCGACGTAGATCGAGAACCCGATCGACGCGACGACCCACAGGACGGTGGCGAGGATGGCCCCGATCGACAGCCACCGGAACTTCGGCGAGTCCCGGTCCGGCGCCCACCGGTACAGCAGTGCGAGGGCTATCAGCACCACCACCACCAGCCCTAGCCAGCGGCCGACCTCGGCGACGGCCTCGACCCAGCCCGGCACGTCCAGGGCATCAAGGACGACGGGAAGCGCGGCCACGAGCGCCACAGCGACGACCACGAACACGATCGCGCCCACGGTTATGCCGAGTGCCAGCGCCCTGCTCTTGACGAAGCCGCGTTTCACCTCCTCGTCGTACGCGACGTTCACGGCGGTGATCAAGTTGTTGATCCCGCCGGATGCAGACCACAGTGCGAATCCCAGAGCGATCACGAGCCCGACGCTCAGGGAACGCTCGGACGCGTTGGCCAACGTCGTCATCTGTTCTGACAGCAAGTCCTCGGCACTGCTCGGCAGCGCCGAACCGAACGACTCGATCTGTTCTGCCACCTGGTCGGCGTCGCTGACCAGCCCGTAGATCATGACGACGGCGATCAGCGTCGGGACGAGTGCGAGGAACGCGTAGAAGGCGACGCCTGCGGACAACAGCGGCACGCTGTCTTTCTTCGACTCCTTCCACGCACGTTTGACGATCTGGAACCACCCGGGAGGAGGGATCTCGCTGGGGCGGTCCGCCTCGACGCCGGGTACGGCCTGCGGGTCGCGGTTCATATGCCCCATCTACCCCGTATCACGGGGCGTACGCCGTGGCTTTGTGCAGTCGTCGCAGGAGAGCCAGCTAGCTCCCTGGCCGCGAAAGCCGAAGCCGGGCGCCGGGCAAGGCGATGGGTCAGCCGCCGACACATATCGTCGACCTCGGATGGCTCGTCGAAGCACGCGAGAACGGGGCGTTGGGAGCTGAACGTGATGGAGCAGGTGGACGTGGTCGTTCTCGGCATGGGTGTGGGGGGCGAGGAGGTCGCCGGCCGGTTGGCCGAGGCGGGCCTGGCGGTGGTGGGCATCGAGTACGGGCTGGTCGGCGGGGAGTGCCCGTACTGGGGGTGTATCCCGAGCAAGATGATGATTCGCGCGTCCAACCTGCTCGCCGAGGCGCGCCGGGTCGACGGGATGGCCGGCCATGCCGAGGTCATGCCGGACTGGGCGCCGGTGGCCGAGCGGATCCGGGATGAGGCCACCGACGACTGGAACGACCAGGTGGCCGTCGACCGGTTCACCGGCAAGGGTGGCCGGTTCGTGCGTGGCCGTGGCCGGCTGGCCGGGCCGGGCACCGCCGAGGTCGACGGTGAGACATACCAGACCCGGCGGGGGGTGGTGCTCGCGACCGGGACGGTGCCGGTGATCCCACCGATCGACGGACTCGCCGATACTCCGTACTGGACCAACCGGGAGGCGATCGAGGCCAAGACGCTGCCCGAGTCGCTGCTCGTGCTCGGCGGCGGCGCCGTAGGACTGGAACTGGCGCAGGTGTACGCGCGGTTCGGCGTCGCCGTGACGGTCGTGGAGGCCCTGGACCGGTTGCTCCCGGCCGAGGAGCCCGAGTCGTCCGCCCTGATCCAGCCCATACTTGAAGCCGACGGCATCACCGTGCACACCGGCACCCGCGCCACCGCGGTCGGCCACGACGGTGCCCGGTTCACCGTCACCGCCGGCGGCGAGCTGCGCGCAGAGCGCCTCCTGGTCGCGGTCGGGCGCCGCGCGGACCTCGGGCCGCTCGGTGTCGACACGGTGGGTGTCGAGCCGGGTGCGCCGGCGGTCGCCGTGGATGAGCGGATGCGCGCCGGTGACCGGTTGTGGGCGGTCGGCGACGTCACCGGGCGCGGCGCGTTCACCCACATGGCCATGTATCAGGCGGACATCGCGGTCCGTGACATCCTCGGCGAGTATGGGCCACCGGCGGACTATCGTGCCGTCCCGCGGGTCACGTTCACCGACCCAGAGGTCGGCTCGGTCGGGCTGACCGAGGCGCAGGCCGGTGATGCAGGCCTGCGGGTCGCCGTCGGGCTGGCGCGGGTACCGTCCTCGGCCCGGGGCTGGATCCACAAGGCCGGCAACCAGGGCATCATCAAGGTGGTCGCCGACGCCGACCGCGGCGTTCTGGTCGGCGCCACCTCGGCCGGGCCCACCGGCGGCGAGGTGCTCGCCGCGCTTGCCGTGGTCGTGCACGCCCAAGTCCCCATCGACACGCTGCGGCACATGATCTACGCCTACCCGACATTCCACCGCGGCATCGAAGACGCCCTGCGCGACCTCGGCTAGAGCGATTCGCCGACGACCGCTCAGGTTTGCGCGCTGGAACGCGCCAATCACCCTCTTCGGGTGACGTCTTCGCACTCACTTCGGGAGCACAGTGGATTCACCTGGAACCGGCCAGTGAGGTATTTGCCATGTCGGACGGACACGATGACACACCCACCCATGACCAGCCCCCAGCGGGTGAGGCCACCCTTTCCACGGCCGAACGTGAAGAGTTGGTCCGCCTCCGTTCCGAGGTGGAGCACCTGAGCGCCCCAACCCGGCGTCGCCGGGAGTTCGGGTGGCGACCGTTCGTGTCGGCGACGGCGATCACCCTGGGCTGCATCCTGGCACCGGTGGCTGTGCTGAGCGCCTGGCTGCAGTCGGTGGTCGTCGACACCGATCGTTACGTCGAGACCATGGCTCCGCTGGCGGACGACCCGGCCGTGCAGTCGCTTGTCTCCGACGCGGTCTCCAACCAGATCCTCACGTCGATCGACGTGCAGGCCCTGGTCGACCAGTCCCTCGGAGCGCTCGCCGACGTGGGCGCCGAGCAGGGGTTACCCGAGCGAGCCACTGAACGCATCGAGGGCCTGGCAGGGCCCATCGCGAGCGGCATCGAGGGATTCGTCCGCGACCGGGTGGACCAGTTCGTCGCGTCGGATCGGTTCGCCGAGATCTGGGAGACCGTCAACCGCGAGAGTCACGCCCAACTCAACGCCGCCCTGACCGGCGAGAGCGACGCCGTACAGATCGAGTCCGGCGAGGTGACCATCAGGCTGGCCCCGATCATCGACCGGGTCAAGGAACGGCTGGCCGACGATGGACTCGGGCTGATCTCGCGAGTTCCCACTGTCGACGCTGTCATCACGGTCTACAGCGGCGGTGACGTGTCGACCATGCAGCGGGCGTTCAACGCGATCGACAGAGCCGGCGTCGTGCTACCGATCATCGCCATTGCGCTCATCGTCACCGGCGTCCTGCTCGCCCGTGACCGTCGCAGGGCGTCGATCCGCGCAGGCGCGGGGCTGGTCGTCGCGATGGTGGTGCTGGCCCTTGCGATCCTGATCGGGCGGAACGTCTACCTGGACAGCGTCGACGGCGTCATCCCGTACGAGGCGGCAACGGCGATCTTCGACCAGGTGGTGAGCTTCCTGCGGTTGACCCTGCGCGCGGTGCTGGCCGCCGGGCTCGTCGTTGCCGTGTGGGCAGCCCTGAGTGGACCGTCGGCCGCAGCCGTCGGGATGCGGTCGGGGGTGACTGGCGCATTCCGCCGTTGGCGCGGCGCGGCGGACTCTCGGGGTTGGCGGCTGGGCGGGTTCGGCGAATGGGTACACGCGCATCGTGGGATGCTTCGCATCGGCGTGCTCGCGCTCGCCGCCGTCGCCCTCGTGTTCTGGCCGTACCCGACCGGCGCCGTCGTGCTGGTCCTCGCGGCGATCGCACTGCTCGCGGTCGGCGTCATCGAGTTCCTCGGTACCGCGCCCGGCGAGGACGCCGAACCACCCGCCGCCGTGACCGGCTGAGCACACGCGGCGAGCACTCGTCCGTGGTCGCTCGGCGTTTGCCGCGATCCTGCATGATCTGGCTATGACGGGCGTCTGGGTGGATCGGACCCTCGTGGTGGCCGCCACCGTGCTGCAGGTGGCCTCGGTGCGGCCCGGTTCGGCTGCGGAGCCCGACATGGTGCTCACCGCCGTCGGTTCGCTGGCCGGCCTGGCCGGCGGCCTGGTGCTGTGGTTCCGCCACCGTGCCCCGCTGGCGGTGCTCGCCGGCGCTCTCCTCGCCTACGTCGTCCAGGCCGCGATGCTCGGTCCGGTGCTGCCGGTGGCCGTGGCCGTCGGCTGCTACACGGTCGCACGTCGCGATGCGTCGTGGCGCGGCGCGGGGACTGCCATGCTGGGCGTGCTGGTCGTCACGGTGACGGTCGTGGTGATCGGGCCCGCCGGCTTGGCGCCGACGTACGCCGCCGCGCTCTTGGTTTCGGTCCTCGCCGGGGCACTTGCCGCCGGGAGGGAGGCGCGCCTGGCGGCGACGACCCGGGCTGCCGTCCTGGAGGAGCGTCTGCGCATCGCCCGCGACCTGCACGACGTGGTCGGCCACGGCATGGGCGCGATCACCGTTCAGGCCGGCGCCGGGCGGATGGCACTGGATGCGGGCGCCGACGCTGACGTACGTCGGGCCCTGGTCACCATCGAGCAGGCTGGTCGCCGAGTGCTCCGCGAGGTGCGCTGGCTGGTGGGCGTTCTGCGTGAGCGCCCGGAGCGGGCGACCCTGGGCGACCTGGCTGCGCTGGCGGATGCGGCGCGCGGCGCCGGGCTGGCGGTCGACGTGACCATCGACGGGACTCTCGAGAACGTGCCCGCCGCGACGGCGGAGGCGGCCTACCGCATCGTGCAGGAGAGTCTGACCAACGTGCTTCGCCACTCCGGCTCCGATCACGCGCAGGTGCGGATCGGTACCGACGATGCGGTGACGCTGAGCGTCCTCGACGACGGTGCCGGCACAGCGGCGGCCGAGGGAAACGGCATCCGCGGGATGCGGGAGCGGGCTGCAGCCGTGGGCGGTGACCTTCGCGCCGGCCCGCGCGCCGACGGCCCGGGGTGGGAGATCACCACCCGCCTTCCGATCGGCCGGGATCGGCGGTGAGCATCCGGGTCGGGGTCGCCGACGACCAGGCGATCATCCGCGACGGCCTCCGGGTGCAGATCTCGCTCGCCGCGGATCTCGCGTTCGTCGGTGAGGCCGCCAACGGCGAGCAGGCCCTGGCGCTGGCCAGGCAGCAGCGGCCCGATGTGCTCCTGATGGACGTGCGTATGCCCGTGCTCGACGGCATCGAGGCCACCCGGCGCATCACCGGCGACCCAGCGACCGAGGGCGTTCGAGTGATCGTCCTGACCACCTTCGACCTCGACGATTACGTGTATGGGGCCTTGCGGGCAGGAGCGTCGGGATTCCTGCTGAAGGACACGAGCCCGGAGGAGCTCCTGCAGGCGATCCGGGTGGTGGCCGACGGCGGTGCGCTCATCACGCCGAACGTGACGCGCCGGCTCATCGCCGAGTTCGCCCTGCGTCCTGGGGCGGGCCGGCCGGACCATCGGATCGCCGAAATGCTGACCGAGCGGGAGGTCGAGGTGCTCGGGCTGATCGGCCGGGGCCTGTCCAACGCCGAGATCGCCGATCTGCTCGTCATCAGTCCGCTGACGGCGAAGACACATGTGAGCCGGATCCTCACCAAGCTCGGTTTACGGGACCGCGTCCAGCTGGTCGTCCTCGCCTACGAGTCCCGCCTGGTCGTGCCGGGCTCCGAACCGCGCTGAGCGCTCGTCGTACTCCTCGAGGAGTACGACGAGGTGACTCCTCGCGGCAGACGCTTCGCCGCCTCGCCACGCCCAGCATCGGATGTGTCAACCGATGCGCCGCGAGGAGGGACCACACCATGGCTCGCATCAGATTCGACCGGCTCACCAAGCGCTACGGCGTGGTGACCGCCGTCCACGACTTCACCGCGACGCTCGAGCCGGGCACCATCACCGGATTCCTCGGGGCGAACGGCGCCGGGAAGTCCACCACGTTACGCATGCTGCTTGGCCTGACCCGGCCGACGTCCGGGACAGCGACGATCGACGGGCAGCCCTACGCCGCTCTGGCGCAGCCGGCCCGCGTCGTCGGTGCGATGACCGACCCCGACGTCTTCCATCCGCGCCGGAAGGGGCGCGACGCCCTGCGAGTGCTCGGCCGGGTCTCCGGCATCCCGGACCCGCGCGCCGACGAGGTGCTCGAACTGGTCGGCCTCGCCGACGCCGCCCGGCGCAGGGTCGGGGGCTACTCGATGGGGATGCGCCAGCGACTGGGCCTGGCCGCGGCTCTGCTCGGTGACCCGGAGACCGTCGTGCTGGACGAGCCGGCCAACGGCCTGGACCCGGCCGGCGTGCTGTGGCTGCGAAGGCTCCTGCGCGGCCTGGCCGACGAGGGGCGCACCGTCCTGGCGTCCAGCCACCTGCTCGCCGAGCTCGCCCAGACCGTCGACGATGTCATCGTCATCGACCACGGCCGCCTGGTCGTCCACGGGCCGATGTCCGACCTGCTCGACACCCACCGATCCAGCACGCTCGAGGACCTGTTCCTCGACCTCACCTCGAAGGGATCCCCGTCATGAGAGACGTCGTCGACGCCGAGGCACTCAAACTGCGCACCCTGGTGCTTCCGCGCCTCGCGCTCCTTCTCGCCGCGCTCGGCTCCGGACTCATCGGCTTCGCAGGGGCACGCATTGCCGCCGACACCGGCGGGACAGTGACGCCCGCCGACCTGGCCACCGCGCCGGCCAAGACGCTCTGGTTCCTCGCCGTGATCGTCGCTGCTCTGGCCACGGCCGGTGAGTTCCAGCACCGCACCATCCGCACCACGCTGATGCACGCTCCCCATCGCGGCCGGGTGTTGACGGCCAAGGCGATGGTCACCGGCGCGTACGGCGCGCTGATCACGCTGGCCGGAACGGCATCCGCCGTTGCGGTCGGGGCGATGAGCCTGCGAGCCGAAGGCCTGCCGGTCGGCTCGTTCGGCGCCGACATGTGGGCCGTGGCAGCCGGCTCGGTTGCCCTCGGAGCGCTGTGGGCGATACTGGCCGCCGGGCTCGGCACGCTGGCGCGCAACAGCACCGTCGCCGTGGCCAGCGTCCTGCTGTGGTGGCTGGTCCTCGAAGGGCTGCTGCCCGTCGTCACCGGCAACCCGGAGATCACGCGCTGGCTACCGGGTGGCGCGGCCGACGCTCTGCTCCTCGGCCGCGCAGACCTGCTCGAACCATGGGCCGGAGGGCTGCTGTTCGCCGGCTATGCGGCCGTCGTCACCCTCGCCGGGGCGCTGCTGTTCGCCTGGCGGGACCCGGCCTGACGTTGCCGATCGTCGCACGGCTGACTCACCGAGTCGGCCGTGCGGTCGGCTTCCATCTCCTCGAGGCACTGTCGGGCGACTGACATACTCGGGCCACCGTTGACGAGGAGCCGCGTCATGGATGAGCGAACCCAGGCAGGTCGGGTGCTGCAGATGCGACTGGTGGTCGAGGCGGCGGACTATGAACAGGCTGTCGCCTTCTATCGGGATGTGCTGGGTGCTCCCGAGGAGTTGGCCGTCGAAGGCGGCGAGGGCGCGATGGTGACCATCCTCGACATGGGGCGAGCCACACTGGAGATCTCGAACCCTGCGCAGGTCGCCATGATCGACGAGGTCGAGGTAGGGCGGAGGGTGAGTCCTCGGCTGCGCGTCGCGTTCGAGGTCGCCGACGCCGCAGGCGTGACCAGTGACCTGGTCGGCGGCGGTGCGGAGTTGATCGCGGCACCGACCGAGACTCCGTGGCAGTCGCTCAACTCGCGCCTTTCGGCGCCGGCGGACCTGCAGATCACCGTGTTCGAGGAGTTGGGCGACCTGGCCCGGTAGCCCGGGCCGCCGGAATGAAGCCCTCTAGCCTCGTGTGCGTGTTGTATCTCGTCCGCCACGGCCAGACCGCGGCCAATGCGGCCGGGCTCCTGCTCGGCCGGGCCGATCCGCCGTTGACCGAGCTGGGCCGGCGACAGGCGAGGGCGATCGCGGACGCGTTGCCCGCGCCGTCTCGGGTCGTCTCGAGCCCGCTGAGCCGAGCGCGGGACACGGCGGCCGCGTTCGGGCAGTGGGTCGATATCGACGAGCGCTGGGTCGAGATGGACTACGGCGAACTCGACGGCCGGCCGCTCGGTTCCGTGACCGCGGAGCTCTGGTCGCGGTGGCGCGCCGATCCGGGATTCGCCCCCTCCGGTGGCGAGTCGTTGACCGCGGTGGGGGACCGGGTACGGAACGCCTGTACCGAGCTCGCCGACTCGGCGGACGGCCGGGACATTGTGGTCGTCACCCATGTGTCGCCGATCAAGGCGGCGATCGCCTGGGCGTTGGGAGTGCCCGACGCGGTTGCGTGGCGGATGTTCGTCGAGGACGCAGCCGTTGCGCGCGTCCAGATCGGCCCGCCGGCGCCGTTGCTCAGGTCCTTCAACGAGGTGTTCTCGTGCGAGTGAGGCGTCGGGCGACGTCGATCTCAGGACCGCGCGATTTCGCGAAGCTCGGTGAAGAACATCTCGGCGGTCTGTGCCCAGGTCGGAAACGACGCGGCCCGCCGGGCGGCGGCGGCAGCCAACTGCCGGCGGTAGGTGTCGTCTGTCGCGAGCCGGTGGAGCGCGCGGCTGAGCCCGTCGACGTCGCCGGGCTCGAGCAGCAGACCCTCTCGCCCGTCGGTGGCGAGGTGGGGAAGATTACCGGCATGCCAGCCGACAACGGGCAACCCGGCCGCCATGGCCTCGCCGTACACGGTGCCGTACGGCTCGAGCAGGCTGGGCAGCACGAACACGTCAGCGTCCCGGTAGAAGGCCGCGACCCGCTCCTTCGACACCGGGCCGTGAACCCGCACCCGACCGATCAGGTCGCTGCGTGCCAGTCGGGTACGGATCCGCTCGGCGTAGGCCGGATCGGCCGCGTCGTCACCGACGAGATGTAAGAGCGCAGTCTCCGGTGGCAGTGCGGCCATGGCGTCCAGCAACGTGAGCAGCCCCTTGCGTGGAACCCAGTTGCCGACGGACAGCAGCGCGGTGAGCCGGCCGTCGCGCAGGTCCTCGCTCGGGTGCGGAGGCAGTTGTGAGCCGGCCACGTCGCGGCCGGGCGCCACGACGCGGACCCGTCGACGGGAGAAGCCCGCAGCCAGGAACGTCTCCGCGAGTGCGTCACTCGCCACGAGCAACCGGCACGCTCGGCGGTAGGCGGCCAGGTCGAGGACAGCCTGTGCCCGCGTCCGCAGCCGGCCGTGGTCGATGCCGCCCGGCGTCTGATGGACGCTGGCGGCGAGAGGAAGTTCGAGTCGGTGCGTGGCCAGCCACGGAGCCAGATAGCACGCAGCGATGCTGTCGACGAGCACGAGGTCGGCGCCCCCCGTGCGGGCCTCGCGGACGACCGCCGATGCGTGCAGCGCCGGCAGCGGGAACGGGTGGTCGGGAAAGGAACCGAACAGCACTCGGGCATCGTGGCGCTCGGCGACCTCGGCCATCCGCCGGTGGTACAGGTAGCCTCCGGTCAACCGCCCGGGATCTCCGAGGGTGAGCAGAGCGATCGTCAGCATTCGAGTCGTCCACGTCGCACCGACGCCGTTCGGGGACGCCGGCCTGTTCGGCGGCGGCGAACGATACCCGCTGGCGCTTGCCCGGTCCATGGCCGGGCAGGTCGACAGCGAACTGCTCACGTTCGCGGCTCAGCCGCGTGTGGTTCATGAAGCCGGTGGATTGACGATCCGCGTCCTTCGCTCGGTGGCCACGTTGTTCGGGCACCCGGCGCACCCGCTGGCACCAGGGTTGCCGCGGGCGCTGCAGGATGCCGACATCATCCACACCCACCAGCTCCGCAGCACCCCCAGTCGCCTCGCCGCGCTGGCCGGCCGAGTCCACGGCCAGCGGTTGGTGACCACCGACCACGGACTGGGCGGGGGAGACTGGCTCGGCGTGCTGCCCCGCCTGTTCGACCGCTTCCTCACCGTGTCGGCGTACTCGGCCCGCATGCTCCGGGTGCCGGTGGCCCGGACTCGGGTCGTCTACGGCGGCGCCGATCCGCACCGGTTCACGCCAGGACCGCCGTCCAGACGTGAGGGAGTCCTGTTCGTCGGACGCATGACTCCGCACAAGGGACTCGATCGGCTCATCCGGGCGATGCCCGCGGGCGCAACTCTCACGGTGGCCGGCACCGCCGGCCATGACCGGCAGACACCGGAGTCCGGTTACCCGGCATTGCTGCACCGGCTCGCCGACGGCCGCCCGGTACGGTTCACCGGACCCGTGCCCGATTCCCGGCTTCCGGCGCTGTTCCGTGGTGCCTCGGTGCTCGCCCTGCCATCGGTGGAGCACACCTGTTACGGCCGGCAGGTGCAGATCTCGGAGCTGCTGGGCCTGTCCGTGCTGGAGGCCATGGCCAGCGGGCTGCCGGTCGTCGCCAGCAGGCTGGGTGGCGTGCCGGAGATCGTCGTCGACGGGGAGACGGGCTTCCTGGTCGATCCGGGCGACATCGACGAGCTGCACGACCGGCTCGCCCTGCTGCTCGCCGATCCGGTCCTGGCCGCGGACATGGGCCGGCGTGCCCGCGAAGTGGTCCTCGAGCAGTTCACGTGGGAGCACTGCGCCGCCCGCTGTCTGGCGGCCTACCGAGAGCTGATCGGGAACTGATGGCTCCAGGAGGTCAGCCGAGGACATCGAACCTGTGCAGCCACTGCGGGTAGTGGCAGTCCCAGTGGGCGAATAGATGTTGGTTCGGGCTCCGTCCTGCAGCCGCCGCTCGTACTCATCTCCACATCGACGCCGGTCGAGACGCCGTCACCCGCCCGGTAGAGAGGCTCAGGTGGTAGGCCCGCGGTCAGACGGTATGCGGCTGCATCAAGCCCTGGACGTGGCTGGCACGGCCAGCCACGCGGAGGAGTGCAGGACATCGGGGCAGTGGCCAGCAGCTCAGTCCTACTGGCCGCCAGGCCGCGATCAGCGGCTACCGGTAGTTGCAACGCCGGGGACCGGCGGGCTGAGGTGGATCCACGGGTCCCTTTCGCTTTGCCGTCCTCCGGCGTCGGCGGGTTGCCTGTCCTCAGCGGTAGCGGAAGCCGTCCATGAACCGCCGGAAGAGCCCGCCCTTCCGGGGCAGGGGCGCCGCGGGCGGGGGCGCCGTCGGCCGCCGGGATGCGATCGGCTTGTCGTAGTCGGTCCGGAGGATCGCGTCGATGATCTGCTCCTCGGTGTAGCTATCGGAGCCCTCGATCGCCGGGACATACCCGACCAGCACGCCATCGCGCATCACCTGCGCTTCCAGCGCGGCCGTTCCGTCGGAGTCCCACGTCGCCTCACGACCGTCGGAGAGCTTGACGCTGACCCCGAACTGGTAGACACCGACCCGAGCCAGCTGGGCGTCTGTGCCACGATCGCGCAGGACGTCGACGACGCGGCGTGCCTTGTTCTCCTCCATCGTGTTCGAGAGTACCTGCGGGTCACCAGCGTCAGATGGACGCCTGCACATCGGCACGATCGCCTGGGGCAGGGCGACCTTCGCCTGGGGGAGGGCGACCTTCAGTCGTGTTCCGCGCCTTGGCACTGCGGTTAGGCGACGTGGCGAATTGTCCGTAGGAGAGTGAGGGCTCGTAGCGCATCGGCGCGTGAGATCGGCTCGTCCTGTTCCGCCTGCGTCGCCAATGCCACCTCGATGGCTTGGCGGACCCAGGTGCTCTTCGGCACTCCGGCTGCCTTGGCGGCTTCGGTCACGGCCTGGTCGAGTTGCATCGGCAGCCGCACCGACCGTACGACCATGACCTCCGACCCTGCCGGCAACGACGCGAGCGTGTCTGCCTCGTCCTGGGATGTGGGCAGCTCTTCGAAGACCAGGTTGTCCATGAACTCGCCGACCTCATCGGAATCAACATCCGCCCGGCCCTGGTCCGGGCCCAGATGGTGAGCACGCGCAACCCGGCCGGGTCTACCGCGGGACGAGGCCAACTCCGACCGGCCTCAAGCACCTGCCGCACCTCGTACGGCTCGATCCCGGTGAGCGCGTCGATGGCCCACTCGTCCCACTCATAGGCACACCGAGAAGTGTGATACGCACGTGCTACGTCATGAATGAAGCAGCTGGTTCAGGTCCCGAGGCCATATAGGCGGCCAGGATGGAGTTCGGGTGCCGGTCCAGGTTCTGCGGGCCCGGTCGTAGCGCATGGTGGTGCGCGGGTCGGCGTGCCGGGTCACGATCTGCACATCGCGCACCCCCTGGCAGGCCCGGGTCGCTGATCCACGGAACGTCCTCAACACGGAACGACAGCGAACGCATCGCAGCC
>DASRTE010000067.1:0-19099 GCA_035656095.1 Jiangellaceae bacterium | reverse complement strand
CCCCGAGCTTGGCCGCACAGCCGAGCCCTCGTGTCGCCGATGAGGAACCTTTCGATCCAGGCGCCGCGGTCGTACCCGGCCGCCATCTGGTCCCACTCCTTGCGAGCGCGTTCGGTCCGTTCGTCAGTCGGCTGTGCGACGGGCCGGTCACCCATGTCGACATGCTTCGCCGGCCGGCTCGCCGACGCAAGGCCGTCGGCGCACGAGGATCTGGCTCGACCTGCTCACTGGTGATCACGTTACCGATCTTCGGGCTGTCCGACCTCCCGTGGTTGCCGAGAATGGTCTTGCGACCCTGCCGATGAGCGGACAGGGCTCAGTCGGGTCGAGAGGACGGGCGCTTGCAGGACGAAGGCCTCTGGTCGCCAACGACCGTGAGCAACAACGTGAGAAGAGAACCATCCAAAGCACCTGAGGAGGTATAGGCCATGAGGCAGCCCTTGACCTGGATCGCCGTGGCCCTGATGCTCACCGGCGCAGTCATGCTCGTAGCCGACGTCGGCGTAGCCGGTCTCTGGATCGCTGTGATCACAATCGGGATCGCCCTGGTGGCCATCGATGCCTACCGCCACCGCCAGGGGCAACATCACGTCTGAGACGCCGGTGCTCACGTCCCTGGTCGGGCCTGACGACGTAGTGCCAGCGACCCATCAGCAACGACGCGCGTTCGGTGACGGGGCCTGCTCGCCGATGGCGTGTAAGAAACGCCGGGCTTTGGAGACGCCCTCACATGCCGCTCCCAGCGCGAAGACGTCCCGCGGGAAGTCTGCTCCTGGCCGCGTCGATGCGTCCGCCGCTGCCCAGCCGATCGGACCAGCCGACGTTGAACCGGGCTGTCGGCGTCGTTCGGGCGGAAGCGTGTCGCCAACCGAGAGCTCGGCGATGGAGATCGAGGATCCGGCTGATGGTGGGGATGGCCCGACTGAGCCCCGGGTTGGAAGTCGCCGAAACGAGGCGTGGGTCTGGACGGGGCGGGGAGCGACGGATGATGCCGACGCACTCGAGGACGAAACATCGTCGTTATCTTGACGTGACCAAGTTGTAACGAAAGGATCGCAGCGGAACGCAAGTGCTCCCGAGTTCCGGCAGCCATCGCCTCGAGTGGAGAACGCCATGCGATCCCGTTCGCGACTCACGTTCATCGGAGCCGGCATTCTGATCATGTCGTTGATGCCGGTTACCGAAGCTTCGACGAGCCAGGCGCCCCCAGCCGCGGAACGTCCGGCCAATCTCGATCCCGGGCTGGCTGTCGAACGACGCGTCGCGGACCTGCTCGGCCGTATGACGCTCGAGGAGAAGATCGGCCAGATGACGCAGGCCGAGCGCGGCGCTGTCGCAGACACCCCCGAGGTGATCGCCGAGTGGGGCCTGGGGTCGGTGTTGTCCGGTGGTGGGTCGACGCCGACGCCGAACACGCCCGCGGCTTGGGTGGAAATGGTCAACGAATTCCAGAGCCAGGCGCTGAGCACGCGTCTCGGCATTCCACTGATCTACGGCATCGATGCGGTTCATGGGCATGCCAACGTCTACGGCGCCACCGTCTTCCCCCACAACATCGGGCTTGGCGCCACGCGTGACCCCGCACTGGTGAGGGAGATCGGGCATGCCACCGCGGAGGAGGTGCGGGCCACCGGCATCCCCTGGAGTTTCGGGCCGTGCATCTGCGTCGCCCGGGACGAGCGTTGGGGTCGCACGTACGAAAGCTTCAGCGAGGACCCAACGCTGGTCGCGCGAATGGAGACGATTATCGACGGCCTGCAGGGCTTTGGGCGCGCGCCAATCGCCGCAGATCGCGTGCTGGCCACCGCGAAGCATTATGCCGGGGACGGCAACACGGACTTCGACGAGGCGATCGCCGCGGCCAACGAGGGCAGGCCGTGGTGGGAGCAGCGGTACACCATCGACCAGGGTGTCATGGTCACTGACTGGGCAGAGTTCGAGGAGCTTGCCTTGGCTCCGTACCTGCCCGCGGTTCGGCGACACGGCGTGGGCAGCGTCATGCCCTCGTTTTCCAGTGTGGACTGGACCGAGGATGGCGTCGGCAACCCGATCAAGATGCACGCCAACCGTGAGCTCATCACGGACGTGCTCAAGGGCCGGCTGCACTTCCCCGGCTTCGTCATCTCGGACTGGGAGGGCATCCACCAGATCCCGGATCCGGACAACCCTGGCTTTGGCGGTCTGACCCCGTACAAGGTGCGGGTTGGCGTCAACGCCGGCACCGACATGTTCATGGAGCCCTTCAGCGCCCGGCAGTTCCAGGAGCTGTTGCTGGCCGAGGTCAACGCCGGCCGGGTCAGCGAAGAGCGCGTCGACGACGCCGTGCGGCGCATCCTGCGTGCGAAGTTCAGGCTCGGACTCTTCGACCAGCCATTCGCGTCGATGGACAATCTGGACCAGGTCGGCAGCCCGGCGCATCGTGCGATCGCGAGGAAGGCGGTGGCCGAGTCCCAGGTGCTGTTGAAGAACAGCGGAGACGCGTTGCCGTTGAGCGCGGGCGCGAACATCTACGTTGCCGGCCGCAACGCCGACAACATCGGCAACCAGGCCGGTGGTTGGACGATCACCTGGCAGGGAGAGTCCGGCGACATCATCCCAGGGACCACGATCCTCGAGGGCATCCGCGAGGTGGCGTCGCAGGCCACGGTCACCTACAGCGCCGATGCCTCGGCGCCGATGTCCGGGGCGGACGTGGGAGTCGTCGTCGTGGGTGAGACTCCATATGCCGAGGGCTACGGCGACATCGGTGGACCGGAGTGCGGCTGGTGCTCAGTCCCGCAGCAGGAGGAGAAGTCGCTGTCCCTGCAGCCTGGTGACCGGGCCGTCATCGACGACGTGTGTTCCGCGATCGAGACGTGCGTAGTGCTCATCGTCTCCGGCCGCCCGCAGGTGCTCACCGACCAGCTCGACGACATGGACGCGCTGGTGGCGTCCTGGTTGCCGGGCAGCGAGGGCGCCGGCGTCGCGGATGTGATCTTCGGCGAGCGCCCGTTCACGGGACAGTTGCCGATGACCTGGCCTCGAACCGAGGAACAGGTGCCGATCAACATCGGCGATGCAGACTACGACCCACTGTTCCCGTACGGCTGGGGGCTGCGCACCGAGGTGTCACGCTAGGCCCGCTGAAGCACGCGGTCGGCGCGGCCGACGCCTCGAGTTCCGTCCGGCACGCTTGCGGGCGCGCCGGCGCCGCGGGACCGGCCGGGTCCCATCCGGCATCCCGAGGCACGCAACCTCAACGCTGACGACGACAGGGGCAGGGTTGCTCCGGTGCGCGGACGCACCGTCGGGCCACCGCCAGCGGGTCGGCGGCCTGCCGTCGGATCGGGTAGTGGTTGGGCATCAACCTGGACACGCTTCGCGACTGGGTGAAGCATGCAGATCGACGCGGGTCAGCGGCCCGATCGATCAGCCACTACTGCCTCTCCCGCACTGCCTGTCCGGTGGTGGCGATGCCGCCGCCGTCGGCATGACGGCGCCGGGCCCTTGGGCGGTGCAGCCTCGGACGTTCGGCCTCCTGCTCCACGTCGAAAACGAACCGGACCGCACGCTCCCGCAACGGATAGCGGGCACCGAGCCTGACTCTTTTCGTCCGGGTCTGTGGCTGATCGCCCCTTGCTCCCGATCCGGTTCAGCGGTAGGAAGGATGCTCGCCTATCAAAGGCACTGCGATGACTTTCGCGCACAAGTTGACCTTGCCAGCCCTGTTCACCGCCACCGTGATGGCCAGCGCGCTGTCCGGCGCTCTGATCTTCGTCCCGAGCGGGGATCTCGGACCGGGACGGGCCCATGCCGCTGGCCCAGCATCACCAGTCCCAGTGGCGCGCGTGTGGGTGACTACCGCCGACGGCAGCGAGCGGTTGAACGACCGGGGAACGGTGACCTTCCGCCGCGGCGGTTCGTCGAAGCTCACGATCACGGTGGACCCCAGCTTGCGCTACCAGAAGATGGATGGCTTCGGCGCGTCGATCACCGACTCGTCCGCGTCCGTATTATTCGGTCTGGATCCGGCAACGCGGGCAGCCACCATGCGGGCCCTGTTCGACCCCGCCGCCGGGAACGTGTTGTCCTTCCTGCGCCAGCCGATTGGTGCCTCAGACTTCGTTGACGGGCCGCATTACACCTACGACGACATGCCCGCGGGTGAGACCGACTTCGCGCTGTCGAACTTCTCGATCGACCATGACAAGGTCCAGATCCTGCCGCTGGTTCGCGAGGCTCTAGCCCTCAACCCTGACCTCAAGGTGATGGCGACGCCGTGGAGCCCGCCGGCCTGGATGAAGACCAACGAGTCCCTCGTCGGCGGCCGGCTGATCGACGACGAGCGGGTCTACGCCGCCTACGCCGACTACCTGGTGAAGTTCGTGCAGGCCTACCAAGCGGAAGGTGTGCCGATCTACGGTCTGACCATCCAGAACGAGCCTCAGAACCGCCTGCCGAGCGGGTACCCGGGCATGGATCTGCCCGTCGCCCAGGCGGTCGAAGTCATCAACCGGCTCGGACCAGCGCTGGCTGCCGCCGGTCTGAACACGAAGATCTTCGGCTACGACCACAACTGGTCCGAGCACCCGAGCGACATCGCGTCGACGCCGCCGGGTGAGGACCCGGAGACCGAGTATCCGTCGATGCTTCTGGAGTCCTCAGCCTCGAGGTGGCTGGCCGGCACGGCCTACCACTGCTACGCCGGCGACCAGACCCGGATGACCCAGCTGCACCACGCGTTCCCCGACAAGGACATCTGGTTCACCGAGTGCTCCGGCTCGCACGGGCCGACCGACCCGCCGGAGAAGTTCTTCCGGGACACCCTGACGTGGCACGCCCGCAACCTGGTCCTCGGAGTTACCCGGAACTGGGCGAAGTCCGTGGTGACGTGGAACCTGGCGCTGCGGCCTGACGGCGGCCCGCACAACGGCGGCTGCGACACCTGCACCGGAGTGGTCACCGTCCACGACGCGCACACCGTCACCAACAACGCCGAGTACTACACGCTCGGCCACCTGGCCCGGTTCGTTCAGCCCGGCGCGTGGCGCGTCGCCAGCAGCTCCTTCGGGACCACCGGCTGGAACGGGATGATCATGGACGTCGCGTTCCTGAACCCGGACGGCTCGACGGCGCTCGTCGTCCACAACGAGCACGACAACCCGCGCTCGTTCGCGGTCGCCGTCGGCGGCCAGTCGTTCGACTACACACTTCCCGGTGGCGCACTAGCCACCTTCACCTGGCCCGCCGAGCGCGCTCTCGACGACGGCCTAGCTCTCCTCGACCCGCTGACGACCACCATGACCAGCAATGTGGCCGCGGACGAGGCCAAACTCGCGGCGGACGACGACGGCGCGACCGCCTGGAGCACCGCCACTCCACAGCAGGCAGGGCAATGGCTGCAGTTAGACCTGGGTACGGCGCAGCGGATCCGCCAGGTGGTCCTCGACGCGGGCCCGGCAACCTACGGCTACTTCTCGACCGGAGAGGCCTCGACCAACGCACCTGCGTCCTACCGGCTCGAGGTGAGCGCCGACGCTGAGCACTGGACGGAGGTCCGCACCGCGAGCGGAACCGGACAGCTCACGACACTTAAGACGCCGCACAACCCGATCCGCTACGTGCGCACCACGTTGACACGCAGCGACCCGAACCCGTGGGCGGTGGCCGAAGTAAGGGTGTACCGCTGAATTGGTGCCCGCCTCCGCGGTGATAGGACACATCGCCACAACCGCGGCAACCGTCGGCACCGCGACGGACATCGCTTTCGAAACGTCAGGGCGCGCGCGAGCGCGGCGCCAGTGTTGCGGGACACAGGCTTGACGAAAAGACGTGCGCCAACGTTTTCGCAACCAGTTCACCAAAGTCCCACGCGGCGGCTCAACCGGTGGGCGACCCGGCGCGCGGCCAGGTGGAGCTGGCCGACGGGTTGTTCGGCCCGCTAACCGAGGGTGAGCTGGTCGCCACTGCCACGATCCGCGCGCGCATGCCGATCTCCGTGCCCGTGTGGTGTCATCAGGGTACCCAAAAGGGAGGTACTGGTCCTTTGCTGGCGGTGGAGCGCCGCTTCAGGAGGCTAGGTCGCCAGAGGCCAGTGCGGGTGCTTCGGTGAACGGTCCTGGAACGACAGGATGGCGGGATTCTGGATGACGCCGTCACGGATCTCGATGGCCCGACGAATGGTGGGGTCGGCGTCCCAGGCGCTCCTTCCTCCCAGGACCGTTCGGAGGAAGGGGAGCAGCGCCTCGCTGTTCTCCCAGGTCGCGGAGTTCCACAGATACGACGGACTGTGGTCGACGGCGTAGTAGAGCACATTGTCGCCGACCACGAGCGCTGGGTCGGTGAACGTCGTGGGGCGCGCCCAGCTGAATCCCATGGCCTCGTCACAGGAGACGTCGACGACAAGGGTGCCTGGTGTCATGTCCGCAAGGTCGTCGTCCGTCATGAACATGAGCGGGGCGTCAGTGTCCTGGAGCACGCAGTTGACGATGATGTCGTGCTCCGCGAGGAACCCTGCAAGGGGCACCCTGCTGTTCTCCGCGACCGCGTGGCTCACTCGCGCCGCGGTGTCGTCGCTGTCGAAGTGGACGATCCGTGCGGAGTGAATCGGTGCGGCCACGGCCGCGATCTCACGGCGGGTGAGGACGTCGACGTCATTCACGCCCAGGGCGTTGAGCGCCGTCACCGCACCTCGGGCGGTCGCGCCGAAGCCGATGACCACGGCGCGCAGCCGACGCCCGTAGTCACCGGCGGATCCGGCGATCTGCATGGCGTGGAGGACGGAGCAGTACCCGGCAAGCTCGTTGTTCTTGTGGAACACGTGCAGGTTGAAGGAACCGTCGGTGTTCCAGTGGTTCATCGCCTCGAATGCGATCAGGGTGAGCCTCAGATCGATGGCGACCTGCGTGAGCTCCTCGTCCTGCACGCAGTGCGGCCATCCCCACAGGACCTGCCCGACGCGCAACTCGGCGATGTCGCTGAGCAGCGGCTTGGGTTGCAGGATGACGTCGCACTCCTCGACGAGTTGCTCGCGCGTCCTGAAGCCGGCGACCCAGCCCTTGAGCTGGTCGTCGGACATGCCGAAGCGGTCCCCGTAGCCGCGTTCGAGGTAGATGCTCTCCCGGAGGTCGTCGGGAATCCGACCGAGGTGCTGGGGATGGAGCGGAAGCCGGCGCTCGTTCTCCTTGCGCGACCGGGCCATGGCCCCGAGGCTCAGCTGGTTCACGCCGTCTCCTTCGGCTGGGGCCATCCCGCGCTCCGTCCGGTAGCAGCAACGCCGCCGGGTCCAGGGAAGGCGTTTGGGTTGTCAGCGTACGTCTCGGTCATGTGCATACGGTGTCGTGATGACTCCTGCAGCAGTCTGGCCGGCCGCAGAGGTGATCGAGACTGAGCGATTGCTCCTGGAGCCACTGCGAGCCGACCACGCGGTCGAGATGGCTGCGGTCCTCGATGACGAGCGCTTGCACGCCTTCACGGGGGGTCGACCGGCGACGTTGGAGGAGTTGCGCGCGCGTTACGTCCGACTGGTCGCCGGCCAGTCGACTGACGGGTCGCAGGGATGGCTGAACTGGGTTGTCCGTCACCGTCGCAGCGGAGTCGCCGTGGGCACGGTTCAGGCGACGCTGCGGAGCAACGGCGCAGTGACCGCCGAGGTTGCTTGGGTGATCGCAGCACCGCATCAACGGCGGGGGTACGCGAAGGAAGCTTCTGCGGCCATGACGGTGTGGCTCTGTCACCGCGGCGTCGAGGCCCTCGTCGCGCATGTCCACCCAACGCACGAAGCCTCGATCCGCGTGGCCAGGCACCTGGGACTCACGCCAACCGACATGGTCGAGGACGGAGAGGTCCGGTGGACCGCTGACCGCGCGGCTGGCACCTTGCGATCAGGGCGAAGGTTCCGGTGATGACCGTGAAGCGCAGGTTGGCGCGGGTCGGGAACCGGATCGGCGTGTGGATGTACTGCGTCCTCGACGGGCGACTTTCCAGCGGCAGCAGGGACGTCCACGTCTTGGTGATCACCACGCCGGGCCGACGAACCGGCGTCCCGCGCTCGACCTGTGTGCGCTTCCTGAACACCCCCCAGGGGTTCGTCGTGTGGGGCACCGGCTCCGGCTCCGCTCGCGACCCGGACTGGTTCCGAAACTTGCGCGCGGCGAAGGTGGCCGACGTGCAGGTGAGGGCTAGGCGGCTGCAGGTCCGGCCCCGCGAGCTGGTCGGTGGGGAGCGCGACGATATGTGGAACGACGTGGTGCTGGCTCAGGCGCCCGAGGTCACGAAGTACGCGCGACGAGCAGGCCGGACGATCCCGGTCGCCGTTCTCGAGCCGGATGGAGGTGGGTCACCGCCGTAGGCGAGGCCGCCCCGACGCACGGCTGCAGTGCACGCCGAGCTCGCACAGGATCCGTCCGTGGAGATCGCTGTGTCCGGCCGGGTCGGCGTAGACGCGAAGCGGCTCCTCGGGATCGTCGGAGCGGTCGTGGAGCAGCCGGCGCCGAGGGTCAGGGCCCGCTCGTGTTGGCGTCGAGTTCCGCTGTCGTCGGCACCGTCAGATCCAGGTGCATCTGCTGTGGTACCGGACCCTCCGGCCAGTCGCCTCCGGCAGCACAGCAACCTGCTGGAACGCCATGCGTGCGCTTCCGGCGGCGTCCCGCAGCAGCAACCCGTCCTGACCCGCGGGATCCGCCTCGCCGGTGGCCGGCGGCTGGACGGCGGCGCTGGTGCAGCATGGCGACCTGCGGCAGCCGCGACAGGCACGCCGCTACTACGCCGCCCACGCGGCCGGTCCGGCGACCTAGAGTCCGGCGGCGGCCGCCAGGTCGTCCTTGATCGCGTCCAGGTGTCCGGCGGCGACGGTCCGGGCGGCGTCGACATCGCCGTCGGCAGCTTCGATGACGACTTCCAGGTAGCACTTGATCTTGGGCTCGGTGCCGCTCGGCCGGACGATGACACGAGCATTGTCGGCCAGCCAGTAGCGCAGGCCCTCGGTCGGGGGAAGGCCACCGATACCGAGCGCGAGGTCGTCGACCTGCTCGACGGCACGTCCGCCCAGAGTCGACGGCGGCATCGTGCGGAGCCGCTCCATGACCGTGTCGATCTGCGCGAGGTCGGCCACCCGGACCGACAACTGGTCGGTGGCGTGCAGGCCGTAGCCGCGGGCGATGTCGTCGAGGGCGTCGCTGATACCCCTGCCCTCGGCCCGCAGCGTCGCCGCCAACTCTGCGATCAGCACGGCCGCGGACAGCCCGTCCTTGTCGCGGACTGCGTCGGGATCGACGCAGTAGCCGAGCGCCTCCTCATAGCCGAAGCGCAGACCGTCGATCCGCCCGATCCACTTGAATCCGGTCAGCGTCTCGGCAAACCCGAGACCGTGCCGACCCGCGATCTTGCCCAGCAGGGAGGAGGAGACGATCGAGCACGCGAAGACTCCGCTCAGGCCGGGCTCGCGGGCGATCAGGTAGGTCGCTAGCAGAGCGCCCACCTCGTCGCCGCGGAGCAGGCGCCAGCCGCCTGGCGTCGGTGCCGCGACGGCACAGCGGTCGGCGTCCGGGTCGTTCGCGATCACCAGGTCGGCGTCGTCGCGCGCGGCCAGGTCGAGCGCCAGGTCGATCGCCCCCGGCTCCTCCGGGTTGGGGAAGGCGACCGTCGGGAAGTCGGGATCCGGATTCGCCTGTTGCTCGACCGCCGTCGACGGCGAGAAGCCGGTCGCTTCGAGAACGCGGCGCATGACCTCGCCGCCGACGCCGTGCAGCGGGGTGTAGACGATCGCGACATCACGCGGGCCGTCCGGCCGGGCGATGGTAGCGACGCGGGCGACGTACGCGTCGAGGACGGCCTCGCCGAGGGTCTGCCAGCCCGCGTCCGCGCGTGGCACGGAGTCCAGCGCACCGACGGCGTCGATCGCGGCGGAGATCTCCGTATCGGTCGGGGGCACGATCTGTGACCCGTCGCCCAGATAGACTTTGTAGCCGTTGTCCTGCGGAGGGTTGTGCGACGCGGTGACCATGACGCCGGCGTCGACCCCGAGATGGCGGATCGCGAACGCGAGCACCGGAGTGGGCAACGGGCGCGGCAGCAGCATCGCCCTCAGGCCGGCGCCGACCATCACCGCGCACGTGTCACGGGCGAACTGGTCGGACTTGTGTCGGGCGTCGTACCCGACGACGACGCTCGACCCGCCGTGCGCGCGCAGGTATGCCGCGAGCCCGGCGGCGGCCCGGATGACGACCGCCCGGTTCATCCGGTTCGAGCCGGCACCCAAGGTCCCGCGAAGGCCGGCGGTGCCGAACTCCAGCTTGCCCGAGAACCGGTCCTCGAGGTCGGCGACGGCCGCCTCGTCGGACGATTCCGCGCGCTCGACGAGTTCGGTCAGCTCGGCGCGGGTGTCGGCGTCCGGGTCCTCGGCGAGCCAGGCCCGCGCCGTGTCGAGCACTTCGGTCATCGGGGCAGCCTCCGCGGTGGTGTCCTGCCTTCGGCGGAAACCGAAGGTCGGCAGAAATCGCCGCCGACGTGCAGGGCGTCGAAGCGGTCGTCCTCGGTCTCGGGTATGGCCACGATCTGATCGGCGTAAACGTCGGCGTCGTCCTCGGGGTGGTAGCCCAGCGCTCTCCCCGGCCCGAGGTCCCACCAGCCCCTGGTGTTGGCGGAGATCCCGTAGACGACCGCGTAGGTCAGCGCCGGAACCGTCAGGCAGGCCTCGACCAGGCGGACTGCGTCGCCCGGGGAAAGCCACGTCGACAGGTGCCGGCGAGTCTGCGGGATCTCCTCGAAGCTGCCGATTCGCAGGCAGGCGATCTGGAACCGGTACCGGTCGACGTAGAGGCTGCACAGCGCCTCGCAGGCGGCCTTGCCCACACCGTAGAAGGTGTCCGGCCGTGGCCTGGTATCCACGGTGACCCGGTCGGCACGCGGGGAGAACCCGACGGCATGATTGCTGCTGGCGTAGACCAGCCGGGGCACCCGTGCCGACCGCATCGCCTCGAGCACGCTGTAGGTCACTCGCAGGTGGGTGTCGAGCGCAGTCTCGAACGACGTCTCACCCGCGGAGGACGCGAGGTGGACGACAGCGTCGTACCCGGCCAGGAGAGGGGACAGCGCCGCGGTGTCGCCCACGTCCACGCTGACGACACCCGCGGCCCCGGCCACGTCGAGGGCGAGCACCTCGTGACCGCGTGCGGCCAGTCCGGTGCGGACGACACGCCCGATCCGACCCGCGGCTCCGGCGAGGGCGACCCGCACGGTCAGATCCTCTCGACGACGTCAGCCAGCAGGTGTCCGATCCGGGGCGCCGCCGCCCGTCCGGCCTCCATTACCTCAGTGTGGCCCAGCGGTTCCGGACTGATCCCGGCGGCCAGGTTGGTGACCAGCGAGATGCCCAGCACCTCCATGCCCGCCTCGCGGGCGGCGATGGCCTCCAGGGTGGTGGACATGCCCACCAGGTCTCCGCCGAAGGCCCTGGCCATCCGAACCTCTGCCGGCGTCTCGTACTGAGGGCCGGGGAACTGCACGTAGACGCCCTCCGCCAGCGAGGGATCGACCTGCCGGGCGATCTCGCGGAGCCGCACGGCATAGAGATCGGTGAGGTCGACGAAGGTCGCGCCCTCCAGGGGAGAGGTCGCGGTGAGGTTGATGTGGTCGCTGATGAGAACCGGCGTGCCGGGGCCCCACTCCTCGCGCAGTCCGCCGCAGCCGTTGGTGAGCACGATGGCCCGGCAGCCGGCAGCGGCGGCCGTCCGAACCCCGTGGACGACCTGGCGGACGCCCTTGCCCTCGTAGAGGTGCGTGCGGGAACCGACGAACAGCGCCCGCCGGTCGGTCGTGCCGATCCGGATCGAGCGGATGACGCCGACCTGTCCCTCGACCGCAGGCGGCGGGAACCCGGGCACCTCGCTCTGCGCCACCTCGGCCACGGTCTCGCCCAGCAGGTCCAGCGCACCTGCCCAGCCCGAGCCCAGCACGAGTGCGATGTCATGGCGCTCGATCCCGGTGAGCTCCGCGATCCGGGTGGCCGCTGCGCGAGCGGCCGCGGTCGGTTCCTCGATCACGCGCGCGACGATAGCGCGGGGACCTGTGGCCGATGCGTGACAATGGGTCGCGTGACACAGATCGCGATCCTCGGCGGCGGGCCGGGTGGCTACGAAGCGGCTCTCGTCGCGGCGCAGCTCGGCGCCGAGGTCACAGTCGTCGACCGCGACGGGCTCGGCGGATCCGCGGTCCTCACCGACTGTGTGCCGAGCAAGACGCTCGTGGCCACGGCTGAGGTGGTGACCGAGGCGGCCGAGTCGGCAGAGCTGGGTGTCGTGCTCGACGACCCCGAGGTCGGCGTCGACCTGGTGCGTGTGAACGCCCGGGTCACGGCGCTCGCGGAGGCACAGTCGCGCGACGTCGCCGGCTCGCTGGAGAAGGCCGGCGTCCGCGTGCTCGCGGGAACCGGCCGGCTCGCGCCGGGCGACCGGGTGCTGGTGGAAGGCGCCGATGGCTCCACCGAGGAACTGGTGGCCGACCTCACCCTGGTGTCGACCGGCGCCCGCCCGCGCGTCCTGCCCGAGGCGATACCTGACGGCGAGCGCATCCTCACCTGGACGCAGGTCTACGACCTCGACATCGTCCCCGCGCGCCTGGTGGTGGTCGGCTCCGGTGTGACCGGCGCCGAGTTCGCCAGCGCGTACAACGCCTTCGGGTCCGAGGTCGTGCTGGTGTCCTCTCGTGACCATGTCCTGCCGGGCGAGGACGCCGACGCCGCCTACGTGCTCGAGGACGTGTTCTCCCGTCGTGGCCTCCGAGTGCTCTCTCGGTCGCGGGCGGCGTCAGCCGAGCGGGTCGGCGACGGCGTGCGGGTCACGCTCACCGACGGCAGTGTGGTCGAGGGTTCGCACTGCCTGATGGCCGTTGGCTCGGTGCCCAACACCGAGGCCATCGGCCTGGCGGAGTGTGGCGTCCGGCTCGGCAGCGGAGGCTTCGTGGAGGTGGACCGCGTCTCGCGGACTTCGGCGCGCGGCGTCTACGCGGCCGGCGACTGCACCGGCGTGCTGATGCTCGCATCGGTGGCAGCCATGCAGGGCCGCATCGCCATGTGGCATGCGCTCGGCGACGCCGTGGCGCCGCTCGATCTCAAGACCGTGTCCTCGACCGTGTTCACCGAACCGGAGATCGCGACGGTCGGCTGGAGCCAGGCCGCGGTCGACTCCGGCGAGATCGATGCCCGCGCCGTCAAGCTCCCGCTGGCCACCAACGCGCGGGCCAAGATGCAGGGCATCCACGACGGCTTCGTGAAGCTGTTCTGCCGGCCCGGTACCGGGATCGTGGTCGGCGGTGTGGTGGTCGCGCCGCGCGCGAGCGAACTGATCCACCCGATCGCCCTGGCGGTCGAGGCCTCGCTCACGGTCGACCAGGTTGCACACGCCTTCACGGTGTATCCGTCGCTGTCGGGATCGGTCGCCGAGGCTGCCCGCCGACTGCATCGCCGCACCTGAGATCGGGCTACGCCGCCAGGTGGGCGACGACCCGCCGAAGCTGCTCCGCGTACCGGTCGGCGAACTCCGGTGACGCCGGATCCAGACCGGTCAGCGTCCGGACGTCGGCAGGAAAGGTCACGCCGGCGCTCGCCGCCCCCTGGAGGGCAAGGAGGAGGAACGCCGGATCGAGGTCCGCCGCGATCTCCCCCCTTTCCTGGCGCCGCCGCACGTCAGTGATGTCCGCGTCGCCCGGACCGACCGCCGGCGCCTGCTCGGACGGCGCGATGTCGTCGAGGCACTCGCGGACGAACAGTCGGCTCATCTCGCGATGCTCGACGCTGCTACGGACGTATCCGGCGACGATCTCCCCGAAGGGAAGGTCCCTGCTCGCGAACTCCTCCTCGTGCCGCTGCCAGCCCTCCACCAGTGCCCGGTACAGCCCGTCCTTGCCGCCGAAGTAGTAGGAGATGAGCTGCTTGTTCACGCCGGCGCGCTCGGCGATCTCGCTGACCCGCGCACCGGCGCGTCCCTTGGCGGCGAACTCGGTCAGCGCGGCATCGAGCAGGGCCTGCCTGCTGCGCTCGGCGTCGCGGCGGCGTTCGTGGGCTGTAGGGGATCGCCGTTGCGACGTCTCGGAAGACCGAGAATTATCAGCCATACGTTTGACCTTATCATCCGTATGGATAATACTGAAGTACCGACGCGATCAGAGGAGACCATGACTGCTACCGACGCAGCTGTTCGCAGCGCGCATCTCGCCGAGTTGGACCGCCAGGTGGACGTGTTGCTCGGCAAGGGGTATCCCCAGGCCGCCGGGGTCACACCCGGCGTCTTCGCCAAGCACCTCACGCCTCTCGAGGACGTCGTTGCCGGCCTCGGTGGTGGGGCGGGCACGCCGGAGGAGGGCCGCTTTCCGTTCGTCGTCGTCGTCACGTCGGACCTGGTGCCGGCCGACCGGGCAATCGCGATGGTGGAGCGCGAGGGCCGTTCCGGATTCTCGGTACTGGATGCCGACGACCTGGCCCGCTTCCGGCCGATCGAGGGCGTGACCCTGCCCGACGGTTCGGCCTACGTGATCACCGAAGTGGAGACCGGCAAGGACACGTTCAACGTCCGGCCGAAGGACGCGATCGGGATGATCGAAGGCAGCGGCCGCTCACCGCTGACCGTCGACGAGGGAATCGCGCTCGTCACGCAACACCCCCAGGCGGTCGCGCCGAACGGCGGCTTCTCCCTGTTGGGCTCGCGTTGCGGTGACAAGCGGGTCACGGCCTTGTGGATCAGCAAGCGCACGCCGAAGCTCGGCTGGTGCTTCGCCGGCGTTCCGCACCCGTGGCTCGGCTCAGCCTCGTGCGCGGATCGGGTCGGGGCGCGCGGACACTGACGGCGCGCCTACCAGCCGCCGCCGTCGAAGCCGCCGCCATCGAACCCACCGCCGTCGAAGCCGCCGCCACCATCGCCCCAGCCGCCGCCGTCGCCCCAGCCGCCGCCGGCTCCGCCGCCGTCGAAGCCGCCGCCCTCACCTCCGTAGCCGCCCCAGGTCAGCGACGAGCCGAGCACCGTCCCCCAGAGGATGCCGGGCAGGAAGCCGCCGTAGTAACCGCCGGCCCAGCCGCCGTACGCGGGGCCGGCGTCCCAGTACGGACGCCGCTCACCGCCGCCGACCGGGACCAGCCGGACGTCCGGGTCGAGGCCGTCCTTGATCTTTGTGGCGTCCGCGGCGCAGGCCGGGACGTCGCGGGCGACCCCACCCGGCGGTGCCCATGAAACCTCTTCCACTGACGGGCCATGTCGCGGGTCGAAGAAGCACGGCAGCCGTCGCGCCGGCGGTTCCTCGCCCGCCAGCCGCGCCCGCACGCTGGCCAACAGCCAGCGGCCTTCGTCGAGTGCGGCTGTCACCGGCTGGAGCTGGCCGGGCCGCTCGACCTTGTCGGCTTGGGTCTTGGCGTTCTCGTACAGGTCGAGTGCCCGCGCGTACTCCTGTTTCGCCTCCTCCGGGACGGCACCCGGGCTGCGTAGGTCGAGATCGAGGTCGGCCAGCTCCTCGCCGTACGCCGTGACGTCCTCGTCGAGAGCGGACCGGACGGGTGCGAGCTCGGCCCGCTCGCGGTTGCGCTTGCTGCGCCGGTACAGCAGGAACCCGCCACCGGCCGCGGCCGCGATGATGCCCAGCGGGATCCACGAGCCGTCGTCACCGTCGGACCCGCCTTCGGAGTCACCGGAGCTGGCAGCACCGGAGCCATTGGCGTCGATCTCTTCGACCCGGTCCACGAAGCCGGTGAGGAAGGCCTCGAAGTCGCCGTCGTCCGCCGCATCTCTGGCGTCGGTCGCTGCCTGCTGGACCGCTCCAGGTGGCAGCGTGTCCGACGCGGCCGCCGCTGCCCCGTCAGGCAGGACGACGAGGTAGCTGCCGTTCTCTCCGGCGGCACGGGCGAGATCAGTGGCGTCCCCCGCAGTTTCTGCCGCTGCCGGAAGCACCGCCACGAATATCGGGGTCGAGGCGTCCTCGAGCCGTTCCCGGACGGCCTCCTGCGATCCCTCGTCGAACGAGCCACCGGCCTCCTCGATCTCGGCGATAGCGTCGGAATCGACGTATAGCGGGGACTGCTGCAGCGCCTGGCCGGCCTCGTCGTACACGGTGGACATGGCTCCATCATCCCCCGCCTGCCCGGAACTGGAAGTGTCGGCATCCAATGTTGTGATGGCTCTGTGCCCGAGACGACCCCTGCGCAGGCCATGGGCCGCCGGCTGTCCCGTCAGCACTTGCTGGATCCGGCGCCCGATCCGGTGGCCACGGCCTCCCGGCTCGGAGGGGTGCACGCGCAGGTGGCGTCGGGAACTGCGCTGATCGTCGGCATCCGGACCACCGACTTCACGCCGACCGCCATCGACGACGCCTTGTGGCAACGCCGGAGCCTGGTGAGGACGTGGGGCATGAGGGGAACGCTGCATCTGTTCCCGGCCGACGAGCTGCCGACCTGGGTGGCCGCGTTCCGCCAGCGGCAGTGGCCGCGGTTCACGCCAGCATGGGAGAAGTACCACGGCGTCACACCCGACGACCTCCGGCGCATCACCGAGGCGGTCGGCCAGGTGCTGCCCGGCCGCGTGCTGACCCGGGAGGAGCTCGCCACCGAGATCGCGGCCCTACTCGGTGCGCCCGAGCTGGCGGAGCGGATCCGGTCCGGATGGGGCGTCATGCTCAAACCGGCGGCGGCCGGTGGTCTGCTCTGTTTCGGGCCGGACCGGGAGCGCAACGTGACCTTCACCGACCCGCGCAGCTGGCTCCCGGACGTCCGCTGGGACGAGATCGACCCCGACACCGCGATGCGCGAGATCGTCTCCCGGTTCCTCGACACCTACGGGCCCGCCAGTCACGAGGACTTCGGCCGCTGGTGGGGAACCGACGCCGCGTCGGCACGAAGGATCTTCGCCGCACACAGCGACGTGATGGTCCAGGTCGACGTCGACGGCCGGAAGGCATGGCTACCTGCCGCGAGCGCGGATGCGAGCAGCGACGAAGCACGGGGCGTCCTGCTGCTGCCTGGCTTCGACCCATACGTCGTCGCACCGGTCAGCGCCCGCGCCCATTCCATCCCCGACGGGTATGTCGACCGGGTGTCGCGAACGGCCGGATGGATCTCACCGGTGATGGTCGTCGACGGCGTGATCCGCGGCGTCTGGACACATGAGGTCGCCGACGGCTGGCTCGCGATCGAGGTAGCACCCTTCAGTCGGATCACCAAGGCGGTCAGGACAACAGCGGAGGAGTATGCCCAGCGTTACGGCACCCTGCTGGGCACAGAGGTCGTCATGACCTGGACGTGAAGACGGAGCAACGGGAATGCACCGCGTGGCTCAGGCAACATCCCGGCCGTCGTGCGTGATGAACGGGCTGTCGGTGGGCCACCATGGAACCGGCGTAGATCGGACCGGGTTGTCGGCGAGCACGGCACGGAACCGGGCCGCGAGCTCCTCCCGCCGGTGGGCGGCGAGCTGCCAGCCGTAGCGGGTGACATCGAGGCCGACCCGACGAATCTGCCACTGACGCTCCTTCTCAGCGGCGATGACCTGCGCCGGGTCGCGCCCGCGGTACTTCAGCGCGCCATCGCCTTCGGCGACGACCCACTGCCACGGCCAGAGATGATCGACGCGGTACAGCGGGTAGCCCGGTCCGACCCACACGTTCGACAGCGGTACCGGCAGGCAGCCGTCGATGCACGCAAGCCGTCCCAGCGTCTCCAGGGCCGACTCACTTCTGCCGTCAGCATGCGCGACGACCCAGGTGGCGGCCTCGGAGCCAGGCCAACCGGAGAGCTGGTTCAACGCATCTCGCAGGCTGGTCACGGCTGCTCCGCCATGCAGGACGGCGTCCGCGACGACGAGTGCGGCCGTGCGGTCCGCAGCGCGAGCCAGATCGACGACCATCCAGCGGCGCCGACGATCGGGCAACCGGCGTACAAGCCGTGGTGCGCGCACGGCAGGTCACGCGGGTACACGACGCCGTACCGGGTTCGCTGCGCGCCCGACCCGGTACGAGACGGATGCACGGCCGTCGGCAGCGCGGGCGGCGCCCCGATGCAGGGCAGTCCACGCAGCGCCACTGCGGACCGGCCGGCGGCAAGTGCGACCTTCGTGCGTGACATGACGAAGCCCCTGCTCCGAATGGCGAAGGCCGCCCATGGACGTGCCGCCGCGAGTTGCTCGGTAGCTGCGTAGGCTCCCCTGCCGACACGCTCGAGTTGGCCGTTCTGGTCAATCGCTGGAGGCGGTCGGCACTCACGCCGACGATCTCGGCATCGCGCGCGGTGAAGACCCCCCGACCACTGGTCAGCAGGCCGAGGACCTGCGATGGGATTGGAGCGCGCATACCCACACGGTGCCGCGCGAGGGCGCCACCGGGACGCCGAGGCTCGAATCTGTGGACACGTCAGGCTGCTGCGCGTGCCAACACCGTGCATTCGTCGGCAGAGCGCCGGGAAAGTGCGGACCAACCGCGCGCAGTGCCCGGCGGCTCCGTCAGTCCTTGATCTCGCAGAGCACGGCGCCGTTGGCAACCGTCGCGCCCACCTCAGCTGTCAGGCCCGTGACGGTGCCGCCCTTGTGCGCGTTGATCGGCTGTTCCATCTTCATCGCCTCGAGTACGACCACCAGTTCACCGTCGGCCACCTGCTGACCCTCCTCGACGACCACCTTGACGATCGTTCCCTGCATGGGCGAGGCGAGCGCGTCGCCGCCGGCCACGCTGGCGCCACCCCCACCTCCGGACCGGCGGGGAGGCTTCGACGCACCGGCCCGGCGCCCCTGCGTACCGTCGCCGTACGTTCGGAAGCCACCGGGCACCGACACCTCGAAGCGCTTGCCGGCCACCTCGACGACGACTGTCTCGCGATCCGCGTCGTCCGGTGCTTGCGAGCCGCCCGCGTAGGGCTCGATCCGGTTGTCGAACTCCGTCTCGATCCAGCGGGTGTGTACGGCGAACGGCTCATCGGGGTCGGACGGCGCGAAGGCGGCATCGTGGACAACGGCCCGGTGAAAGGGGATCACGGTGGCCAGCCCGTCCACCTCGAACTCGGCCAGCGCCCGGCGCGACCGTTCGACGGCCTGGGCCCGGGTCGCACCCGTCACGATCAGCTTTGCCAGCAGCGAGTCGAAGTTCTGGCCGACGACGC
>DASRTE010000066.1:0-2852 GCA_035656095.1 Jiangellaceae bacterium | reverse complement strand
CAACGTCATGGAGGTACCCGACGTCTTGCCCTGGGTGAAGCCGCACGAGCTGCTCCTGACGACGGGATACCCGGTGCGCGCCACGCCCGACGGCGTACCGGCGCTGCTGGCCGCGCTGGACGACCGTGGGCTGGCCGCGGTGGGCATCAAGCTCAACCGCTACCTCGATGCGCTGCCCGAGCAGGCGCTCCACGTCGCAGACGACCGCGGCTTTCCGCTCGTACAGCTTCCCGACGGCATCGGGTTCGACGACATCCTCAACCAGGTGCTCACCGAAGTGCTCAACCGGCAGGCGTCCTTGCTCGAGCGCAGCGAGGAGGTGCACCGGGCACTCGTCGCGGTCTTGCTGGACGGCGGCGGCCTCGATGAGTTGGTCGCGGAAATGGCGGTCGTGCTCGGCGGTCCCGTTTTCGTCACGACCGCAGACGGCAGAGTGCTGGGCGAGGGCGGTGACGCCGACGAGCTCACGGCGTTGCGGTCGACCCCGTGCTTCGACCCGTCCGGTCGATTTCTCACCGAACGCGAGCGGCCCGGCGCGCGACATGACGCGACGGCGGGATGGCGGGCCGTCGTTCCAGTGGTTGCGGGCAAGTTCGATCACGGCCGGATCGTCACGTTCTCACGCGAACGGCCGTTGCGAGACGCTGACCTGCATGTCCTCGATCGCGCGGCCACCGTGGCGGCGCTGGCGGTCACCAAACAACTGGCTGTGCGCGCGGTCGAGGGCAAGTACCGCGGCGACTTCCTTCGCGACGTCTTGTCCGGCCGAGCCGGCGACCGGGACGCCGTGGTTGCCCATTGCCGGGCGCTCGGCTGGGACGTCGACCGGCCGCTCGTGGCCGTGGTCGCCGAGCTCGATCCGGTGGCGGACCCGGTAAAACGGCTCGGACCGGAGCTGCGTCCGGTGCAGGAGCGGTTCTCCGCGGCCTGGGAAGGAGCAGTCCGGATGCACGACCGGACCGCACCGGTCGTCGGCTTTGCGCAGGAGGTGGTCGCGCTTCTGCCGGTGCCGCCCGATGGCGATCCCGACCGGGTGGTCCGCGCGGTGGTCCGCGCCGTCTCCGGGGACGGGGGAGGTGGCAGGCGCTCGTTCGCGACGGGCGTCAGCCGGGTCGTCGACGATCCCGAACAGATTCCTGAGGTCTACGAGCAAGCTCGCCGGGCGGTCCACGTGGGCCGCAGGCTGCACGGCAGCGGCGCCGTCGCACATTTCGACGCATTAGGGTCGTTCCGGCTGCTGAGTCTGGTGCGCGAGCCCGAGGAACTGCGCAGGTTCGTGACCGAGACGCTCGGTGAACTGGCCGCCAACGGCGAACCCGAGTCGGCCGAGTTGTTGCACACCCTGCAGGTGTTGCTGGACACCAACCTCAACGTGGCCGAGGCGGCTCGGCGGTTGTTCGTCCACTACAACACGCTGCGCTACCGCATCGGAAAGCTCGAACGAGTGCTCGGGCCGTTCCCGACCGATCCCGACCTCCGGCTGGACCTCGCCCTGGCGCTGAAGGTCCTGCAGATGCAGGGCATCGACTAGGCCCTCACGGCGTTCCCCGGACGAACGAGTCGACGACATCGGCGAGGAGCGTCGCGACGATCGGTAGCACGTCTGCGAGGATCGGCCCGTGAAGCCGTCGTCGTTCGTATACCACCGGCCGACGACGATCGAGGAAGCTCTCGACCTGCTCGCCGAGATCGGGTCGGACGGCAAGGTCCTGGCCGGCGGGCAGAGTCTGGTGCCGCTGATGTCGATGCGGTTGGCTGCGCCTGCCCACCTGGTCGACGTGAACCGGATCAACGGCCTGGCCGGCATCCAGACCGATGTCGACGGCGTGCACGTGGGCGCGACGGCCCGACATGCCGACGTGGAGCATCACGAAGCCGCGTACGACGCTGTGCCACTCCTGCGCCAGGCAGTCAAACATGTCGCTCACCCGACCATCCGCAATCGTGGGACGACGGTCGGCAGCCTGGCGCATGCCGACCCGTCCGGGGAGATGACCGCGGTGCTCGCACTGGTGGGTGGCACCGTCACGCTGCGACGCAGGGGCGGCGAGCGTCGGCTGGCGGCGGAGGAATTCTTCGTCGGGCCGCTGGAGTCGGCCGTCGGACCAGGCGAGTTGGCCGTCGAGGCGTTCTTCCCGAGATCGGCCCCCCACAGCGGGACGGCCTGGGCGGAGGTGTCGCGCCGGCAGGGCGACTACGCGGTCTGCGGAGTCGGTGCGGTCGTGACCCTCGGCGAAGACCGGCGCGTCCGGGCGGCCAAGGTCGGATTGATATCGGTAGGCCCGACGCCCGTGGTGGTTGACGTAACCGACGCCTTCGTGGGTCAGTCGGCTGATGCGGTCGAGGCAGAGCGAGCCGGCCAGCTGGTGATGGACACGGTGGATCCGGACGCGGACATCCATGCCACGGCGGAGTACCGACGCCACCTGGCCGGAACCTTGGCGGCGCGAGCGCTCACCGAGGCCGCTGCGCGGGCATCGGAGGGGGCGGCATGACCGACGTGCACGAGCTCGAGCTGACCGTCAACGGTGTGCCGCGTACCCTGCGTGTGCCGGCCCGCCGGCTGCTCTCCGACGCTCTGCGGCACGATCTCGGCCTCACCGGTACCCATGTGGGCTGCGAGCACGGCGTCTGCGGAGCTTGCACAGTGCTGGTCGACGGTCGACCGGTCCGCTCATGCCTGCTGTTTGCGGTCAGCGTCGAGGGATCGTCGGTCATGACCGTCGAAGGCTGCTGCGAGCCGGACGGGTCGCTCGGCCCGGTCCAGCAGGCGTTCTGGGACTGCCACGGGTTGCAATGCGGCTTCTGCACGCCGGGTTTCGTCACGACGATCACCGCATATCTCGACGAAA
>DASRTE010000065.1:0-13708 GCA_035656095.1 Jiangellaceae bacterium | reverse complement strand
CTGCGCATCATCGAGGCGATCTCCTGACCTGTCGAGCCGTCGACGACGCAACGGCGTCCGAACCGAGTTCGTGGGACCGTATCCGGACGTCCCGACCCGGACTCGACGAAGCGCGACATTCGACAGGCCGCCGCGCGTACGCGGCAGGCAGCGCAGGTACCAGGTCAACTGCACCGCGGATGAGACCAGATAGAACACGTGCAGGGCCCAGATGGGGCCGACGGGCAGGTGGAAGACATACACGGAGTGCACGACGTTGCCGACGTTGACGAGCACGATGTTGCCGAGACTGTAGG
This sequence comes from Jiangellaceae bacterium, assembly GCA_035656095.1. GTDB lineage: Bacteria > Actinomycetota > Actinomycetes > Jiangellales > Jiangellaceae > DASRTE01. The sequence continues at coordinate 13,412 of DASRTE010000065.1, read as the reverse complement.
ACGACATGTCCTTGGTGCGGCCGGCCTTGACCAACATCGGCACCGTGCTGAAGGCGAACACGACCGTCGACGTGATGCCCGCGAGCACGGGAAGGGTTGCGCTCATGGCCCTCGTACCTCGGATCGGGGTGCCCCGGGTGGGCGCCTGACACCGGGTATGTCGAGGCAGGCGCGACAGTCTCGACATGGTGAGTAGAGACTTCCGAGCTCAGGAGGAACCCGTGAAGTACCTGATCATGATCTACAGCAACCCGATGTCCAGGCAGGCGTGGGAGGGACTCTCGGACGCCCAGCGGATGGAGTTGGGGCTCGGCCATCGCGCGCTCACCGAGGCCCTCGCGGAGTCGGGTGAGCTGGTCGTGTCCGAGGGATTGGCCGATCCGTCGCTGGGCAAGCGGGTCACGGTGCGAGACGGTCGGACGATGACCACGGACGGACCCTTCGCCGAGGTGAAGGAGCATCTGGCCGGCTTCTACCTCGTCGAGTGCGAGACCATGGAGCGCGCGATCGAGCACGCGGCGAAGGCACCGGACGCGGTGTACGGCGGCGTCGAGGTCCGGCCGGTCCTGGATCTGCGCGCCATGGACGTGTGACCGCGTCGACAGAGATCGAGAACCTGCTGCGCGAACTGGCGCCGCAGGTCCTCGGCATCCTCGTACGACGCTACGGCGGGTTCGACACCTGCGAGGACGCCGTGCAGGAGGCGCTGCTCGCTGCCGCGGTCCAGTGGCCGGCCGACGGTGTACCGCGCAACCCGAAGGGTTGGCTGGTCACGGCCGCGTCCCGCCGGCAGATCGAACTGTGGCGGAGCGACACGGCCCGCCGTCGCCGCGAGGAGGCCGCCGCCTCGCTCGCACCGCCGGAACCCGAACCCGCCTCCGGCGTCGACGACACGCTCACGCTGCTCTTGCTGTGCTGCCACCCGTCGCTCACTCCCGTCTCCCAGGTGGCCCTGACCTTGCGCGCGGTCGCCGGCCTGAGCACCGCGGAGATCGCGCGTGCGTTCCTGGTTCCGGAGGCCACCATGGCTCAGCGCATCAGCCGGGCCAAGCAGCGGATCAAGGCCAGTGGCGCCCAGTTCCGGATGCCACCGGAGGACGAACGCTCCGAGCGGATGGTCTCGGTGCTGCAGGTGCTGTACCTGATCTTCAACGAGGGATATACCGCGAGCTCCGGATCGGCGCTGCATCGGGTCGAGCTCACGGCCGAGGCGATCCGGCTGACTCGCCAGCTCCGTGCCATGCTGCCGGAGGACGGCGAGGTGGTAGGGCTGCTCGCACTCATGCTGCTGACCGACGCCCGCCGCCCGGCGCGGACCGGCCCGGACGGCGCCCTGATCCCGCTCGCGGACCAGGATCGTCGCCTCTGGGACGCCCAGGCCATCGCCGAAGGTGTCGACCTGATCACCATGACGCTGGCCGGCGCTCCCATCGGCCCCTACCAGCTGCAGGCCGCGATCGCCGCCATCCACGACGAAGCGGCCCATACCGACGAGACCGACTGGCGACAGATCCTCGGCCTGTACGAGCTACTGCACAGCACCGCGCCCGGCCCGATGGTCACGCTCAACCGCATCGTCGCCGTCGCCATGGTTTACGGGCCGGAAGCCGGCCTGAAGGAGCTCGCCGCAGCGGAGACCGACCCCTCACTCCGCGAACACCACCGGGTCCACGCGGTGCGCGCCCATCTGCTCGACCTTGCCGGCGACCGCGAGGCGGCGCGCACCCACTACGCGCTGGCCGCGCGCCGAACGCTCAGCATTCCCGAGCGGCGCTACCTCGAGTCGCGCGCGGCCCAACGGAGCACCTAGGGCGACGAGCTCGACCTCGCCGTTGTCAGGTCAGGGTGGTGCAGGTTCCAGTGGCTCGAGCTCGACCCGAACGCCGAGCAGGCGAACCGGGCGGGTGAGGTCGAACAGGTCGAGCACACGCAGGGCCCATCGCTCGACGTGGGCGGCCTCCGTGGTCGGCTCGGGACAGGTGCGGATGTGCGTCTGGGTGAAGAACGGGGAGTACCGGACCTTGACTGCCACCCGGACGACGCGACGGCCGTCGGCGATCACCTCGTGCGCGACCGCGCGGGCCATCTCCGCGACCCGCTCCTCGATCTGATCCCGGCTGGTGAGGTCGTGCGGGTAGGTGGCCTCCCGGCTGCGTGAGCGCGGGACCCATGGCGCAGCCGTCACCTCCGTGTCGCCCACCCCGCGTGCGACCCGCGGGTACCAGCGGCCCACGGTCGGGCCGAACCGCTCGGCGAGGGCGTCCGGATCGGCGGTGGCCAGGTCGGCAACGGTTCGCAGGCCGTGGTCGGCGAGCTTGCGCGCCGTCTTGTTACCGATGCCCCACAACGCATCGACCGGGCGGTGGCCCATCACGGACATCCAGTTGTCGCGGGTGAGCCGGTAGACGCCGGCCGGTTTGGCGAAGCCGGTGGCGATCTTGGCCCGCAGCTTGTTGTCCCCGATGCCGATGGAGCACGACAACCCGGTCCGGGCAGCCACCTCGCGCTGGATGGCAACGGCCAGGGCGTGCGGGTCGTCGGTTCGGGTACCGAGAAAGGCTTCGTCCCAGCCCCACACCTCGACCACCACCGGGAACGTCCTCAATGTGTCCATGACCTCTGCTGAGGCCTCCTCGTACGCTTGCGGGTCGGACGGAAGGAAGACCGCCTCCGGGCACCGTCGTGCCGCTGCCCGCAGGGGCATGCCGGACCGGACACCGAAGGCGCGTGCCTCGTACGATGCGGTTGCGACGACCATGCGCGGCTGGGTCGGATCGCCGGATCCGCCGACGACGACGGGCCGGCCGCGCAACTCGGGCCGTCGTCGTACCTCGACCGCGGCAACGAACTGGTCGAGGTCGACGTGCAGGATCCAGTCGGTCGTGGGCATACGGTCAGCTCCGTCCTACCGTCCGAGTGATTCTGCGCCACCGACCGGACAGACTCGGGTACGTGCACCCAGTGCCAGCGGGCATCCGCCTGCCCCGTGACGTTGCCGCTGCGGCCGTGGCGGCCGTCATGGCTCTGGGCGGCTGCGCCGCGGTGACCACCGATCATGCGGAAGCGCCGCCGTCGACCGGCAACCCCGCACTGCAGGGCGAGGTCCCGGGCGTGCCGAGGCCAGGGTCCACGGCGCGCGCAGTCCCTACCCCCGCGGCGCGCGCAGTGCCGACCCTTACGGCTTCGCCAAGCTCCACCGTTGTCGAGATCCCGCCCAAGGGGACAGGCGACTTCGCCGTCGCGCCCGGCGGAACCGACGCGGTCGGCACCGGAGACCTGATCCGGTACACGGTGGAGGTCGAAGGAGGCTTGCCGTTCCTCCCTGCAGAGATCGCGGGCATCGTCGACGCCACTCTCGCGGATCCGCGCGGTTGGACCGCACTCGGCGACCATGCGTTCCAGCGATTGCAGACGGGCGGGGACCTGCGTGTACTGCTGGCAACCCCCGCCACCACCGACGCGCTGTGCGCACCGCTGCGGACCCGCGGCGAGGTGTCGTGCCGCAACGGCGAGCTCGTCGTGATCAACGCCCGGCGATGGGCCCACGGCGTCGGGGCCTACGGCGAGGACCTGAACGCGTACCGCCAGTACGTCGTCAACCACGAGGTGGGCCACGCCCTCGGCTTCGGGCATGTCGGGTGCCCGGGTGGCGGTGTGGCAGCTCCCGTCATGCTCCAGCAAACCTACGGTCTCGACGGCTGCCTACCGAATCCGTGGCCGGACCCGTGACCGCAGGGGCTGTCGGAGACGGTTCCTATGCTGGCCGCCATGTCCGCCGTTCATATCGGTGTCGCCGAACGGCGCGCACGCCTGGTCGTTCGCCACCACCTGGCCCCGGCTGCACGCGCGGTCGACGTCGCCGCGATGGTCCGCGATCTGATCGCGCTGCACGCGACCGACCCGGCGTCGGTCTACCTCTCCGCCTGGGCTCGAGTTCGCGGGTTTCAGGTCTCCCGGCTCGACCATGCCCTCTACGACGACCGCACGTTGGTCCGGGTGCTGGGCATGCGACGCACTATGTTCGTGCTTCCGGCCGAGCTGGTTCCGGTCGTACTCGCGGCGTGCACCAGAGCGATCGCCGTGGTCGAACGGCGTAAGACCGTGCAGTTCCTGTCCGAGGCCGGGTTCGCGGACGATGTGCCGGCCTGGCTCGAGGACGTCGAGAAGTCGACGCTTGCTGCTCTCGCCGACCGTGGAGCGGCGCTGTCCACGGAACTGTCCGCCGACGTGCCCCGCCTGGCCCAGCAGATGGTACTTTCCCGGGGCAAGTCCTACGAGGGTAAGCAGAGCATCGCGACCAGGGTGCTTCCGTTGTTGGCCGCGGACGGCAGGGTCGTCCGCGGCCGGCCGCGTGGCTCCTGGCTGTCGACGCAGTATCGGTGGGCCCTGACCGAGGACTGGCTGCCGGGCGGCTTGGCCGACCTGCCGGTCGAAGCGTCGCGGGTCGAGCTCGCCCGTCATTGGCTGCGGGCCTTCGGTCCGGCACCGGTCGGCGACCTCAAATGGTGGACCGGATGGAGCCTCGGGCAGACCAGAGCGGTGCTCTCCGAGATCGGCCCGGCCGAGGTCGACCTCGACGGTGTGCCGGGCATCGCCCTCGCCGACGACCTCGAGCCGACGCGGGCTCCCCAGCCGCATGCCCTGTTGCTGCCCGCGCTCGACCCGAGCGTCATGGGCTGGTCGGCACGCGAGTGGTTCCTCTGCGGGCACGAGAAGGCGTTGTTCGACACGAATGGCAATGCCGGACCGACGGTCTGGTGGGACGCCCGCATCGTCGGTGGCTGGGCTCAGCGCAAGGACGGTGAGGTGGTTTTCCGGCTGCTCGAGGACGTCGGCTCCGAAGCGAGCGCAGCGGTCGAAGCGGTGGCGGCCGAACTCGGCGAATGGCTCGGGCCGGTGCGCGTGAGCCAGAAGTTCCGTACTCCACTGGAGCGCGAGCTAACCGCCTGAGGCCTCCTCGGTCATCAGCCGTGCTGCCATCACCGATACCCACGTCCAGCCGAGCACCACCGCGACCGCAAAGGCCACGTTGAGCGCCGACGCGCTAGAGCCCGAAGCGATTCCGGCGAAGGCTGCAAAAAAGATCACGCCGGTCGTCACGCAGTACGCGGCCCAGCCGCGCTGTCCGAGGCGGGCGAAACGACGCGCGAACACGAAGCAGGCGGCGATCAGCGCGAGGAAGGCGATCGCCGCGACGACGAAGTGCATGGCGCCGTGCCAGGTCACCGTGCCGGACGGGCCCGGTGGAGTCCCCGGTGGGAAACCGTCGGCCGGGTCGGCGACGAAGACACCGGCGGCGATCAGGCCGGCTCCGTAGACACCGACCAGCAACGGTCCCCAGGTCCCGCCCCTGCCGGGACGCAGCACCCGCCACATCCCGACCGCGCACGCGATGGTCAACAGGCCGGACACCACGAAGGTGGCGATCTGGACCCAGCCCAGGTCGCCGTTGCTCAGCAGGCTGGCCGGATGACGCATGAGATCGAAGTCATCGCGGGCGAGGGCCTGGATCACGACCACGGCCATGTACAGAGGGCCGGCAACGACGCCGCACGCCAACAGCGCCCGGGTCGTCGTCGTGGTCGTGTCGGTCGGCGAGCCGGACCTGACCGCGCCGACGGTCGTCATCATCTGAGCTGGCCGATCCGAATCGCGTTGCCGAACGGGTCGCGCAGCCCGAAGTCGATGCCGTACGGGCGCTCGGCCGGCTCGTCGGTGAGCTCCACGCCGCGGGCCAGCAGGGTGTCGTAGGTCTTCTGGGCGTCGTCGGTGCTGATGCAGAGCCAGCCACCCATGGCACCCTTGGTCAGCAGCTCGCGGACCTGCTCCGCCGTTGCCTCGTCCATTGCCGGCGGGCCGGGAAGCTCCAGCAGGATCTGGCGGTCGGGCTGGCCCGGCACGTTGACGGTGAGCCAGCGCATGAAGCCCAGGTCCTCATCGGTGTTGACCTCGAACCCGAGCTTGCCGACATAGAAGTCGAGCGCCGCGTCCTGATCGAGCACGAAGATCTGCGATTGCGTGATGGAGTCCAACATGCCGACGACGCTAGACGACCGCCAACGCCGGTGCTTATCCGAAACTGCTCGGCCGCGTCCACGCCTTCGTGAAGCAGGTCGGGGCAGCACCGACATGGCCGTTCCTGCGGTACTCGGTGGGCGACTCGCCGACGATCTCGCGGAATGTCCGGCTGAACGTCCCCAGGCTGGTGAAGCCGACGTCTATGCAGATGTCCGTCACGCTGCGCTCGGACTCGCGCAGCTGGAACATTGCCCGCTCGACCCGGCGGCGCTGCAGATACCGATGCGGTGTCTCGCCGAACGTCGCGCGGAAAGCCCGGATGAAGTGTGCTTCGGAGACGTGGGCGATCCGCGCGAGGGTCAGCACGTTTAGCGGCTGCGCGTACGTGCGGTCCATTGTGTCGCGGGAACGGAGCAGGCGGCGGTTGGACTGCTCCACGGCGCGGCTCATCGCTCTATCACACCACGGTCATACGGTATGCCTGGACGGCCGGCGCGATGGATGCAGACGCCGTGGGGTGGTCAGGCGCGCTCCTCCAGCAGGTGCGAGGCGACGACGGCGGCCGCGAGAGCATCCGGGTCACCGGTACGCGCGTAGACGTCGGCCGCAGTGTCGGTGAACTTGATGACGTGCTCGTCGCCGTGTGCGGCAGCGCGTTCCACGGTCTCGGCGGCGGGGTCGGCCGCGGTCGGTGCCGTGGGCAGCTCGGCGCGCGGCACAGCGGCGGCCGGCTCGTACATCGCGACGATCGCGGCACTCGCCGACCAGACCGCGGCCAGGCTCGGCGCCCACATCCGCTGTGGCAGAACGGGCAGTGTGTGCAGGACAGCGTTCGGCGCGGTGGCGGTGTGCACCAACAGGACCGGGCTGCCGTACCCGTGCGTGAGATACCGCACGGTCGCGGCATCGATCAGGTCGGTGAGGCGGCCCTCGACATCCGCGACGTCGACCGCGGGACGCAGGGAGGTCAGCGACGCCGACCATCCGGCCAGGTCGGCCAGCTTCGGGATGCGCGAGGCGATCATGCCCTGCTGGACGGTCAGGTGGGGCACGGCATCGAGTGCGGCGGCCGCGTCCAGGGTGCCGGCCGGGGCTGTGACGCCGGGGACGGAGCGCCAGCGGGCCGCCCAGAACGCCAGCCCGTGCGCGAGCTCGGTCTGTGCGGCTGGACCCTCGTTCCCGGTCAGTAGGGTGCGTACGGCGTGACCGACCCTGATGACTCCGTGGGTGGCGCCGGCACTGATGCCGGGGAGCAGCCGGGGCCACCAGGTCGCGAGCACGTCGCGCCACTGATGCTCGGTCATCTGATTCGAGAAGTACGCCGTCCAGTCCCCGACCCGCCGGCCGTCTCCCAGCGCGTCACGCCACGTCCGGCCGGTGATCCGGTCGCCCGCCTCGGGGAGCTCCTCCAGTCGCGGCATGTAGGCGTCGACCCATCGAGGAACGTCCACCTCGTGGCCCCGCCGGACCAGGACCTCGACCGCCATCGGTCCGTGGTTGGAGAGCCCGTTGTCGCCCTCCTCGTCGCCGCCGAACTCGGGCCCGGTGACATGGAGGCGTTCGTACGCCTCGTCCAGGATCTGGTTGCTCATGTCGGCCCTCCTCGGTTGTATCGACACTAGCGATGAATGCCGAGCCGCTTCGGAGTCTCAGTGGTAGCGGTACCCATCCCACGGACCCACCAACGGAAGGACGCGCTCATGTTCGCCGACACCAAGGCATACAGCGGCTTCGCGGTGGACGACCTGCAGAAGGCGAAGACGTTCTACAGCGAGACCCTGGGTCTGCGGATGTCCGACGTGGATCCGGAGAACGGCCTCATGGCATTGCACATCTCCGGGAGCCGGGACATCCTCGTCTACCTCAGCCCCAGCCACACCCCCGCGTCGTTCACCATCCTCAACTTCCCGGTGGAGGACGTCGACGAGGCCGTGGACGAGCTGACGAGGCGAGGCGTGCGCTTCGAGCGGTACGACGGCTTCGAGCAGGATGAGAAGGGCATCAACCGCGGCGTAGGCCCGCCGATCGCCTGGTTCAAGGACCCCGCCGGCAACATCCTGTCTGTCACCACCCAGGACTGATCGAGTCGGTCCACGCCGGGATCAGCCGGCGCGTCACGTGGCGCGCCCGAAAAGGACCAGGGCCCACGCGAGGCAGCCGAACGCGGCCGTGGATGCCAGCGTACGAACGTTGTTCCAGGCGACCCACCTGGCTTCGTCGAACCGCTCGCGCACCATGGCGGGATCGGCGATGCGGTCGGGATCGCCCGCCGCCTTGATCGCATCGTTCAGCGGGACGTTGACGCCGATGGTGATGACGAACACCACCAGGTAGAGGATGAGCGCGACGGCGATCCACGGCAGCACCGATCGCCGGTCGGCGGGAACGTGAAGCACTGCCGCCAGGGCGGTGAACACGAGCGCTCCCACGAAGCCACCGGCCAGGAACCAGGGATTGATGATCGCCCGGTCGATCGCCTGGAACGCGCCGACGAATGTCCGGTCGTCGGTTCGGCCGAGTCCGGGCATGATCGTATGGGCGTAGAGGCCGAAGACACCCGCCATGAGCCCCATGGACATCGTTGCGGCGATCAGGGACATGGCTCGGACCGCATCCATCGAATCCTCCACCCGAGTCGGACCACCGTCATGGTGGTCCCTCCCAGCTTCCAGTGCGTTCACCTGGCGTCAGTGAAGTCGCTGACGATGAGACGTGCCATGGCCCAGAGGCTCATGTTCATATCCGTGCGTCTACGATCCCGGGCATGGACGCACTCACCGGTCTGCTGGACGGGCCAAGGGCCCGTGGAGCGTTCCTCCTGCGTTCGATCATGGACCCGCCCTGGTCGGTACGAGTTCAGGACCGGGCGCCACTGTCCCTGGTGGCGATCATGCGCGGCGAGGCGTGGGTGGTTCCCGACGACGCCGACCCGGTGCGACTGGTCCCCGGGGATGTCGCGATCACCCGCGGCCCGGATCCGTTCACGTTCGCCGACGACCCGGCGACGAGGCCCCAGGTCGTGATCCACCCCGGACAGCGCTGCACCACGCCGGACGGGAAGGACCTCGCACAGGCGATGGATCTCGGCGTCCGCACCTGGGGGAACGACCCGGACGGTTCGACGACGATGCTCATCGGCACCTATCAGATGCGCGGCGAGGTCAGTCGACGGTTGCTCGAAGCACTGCCTTCGTTGGTGGTGCTCCCGGACGGTACCTGGAACCGCTCCCTCGTCCCGTTGCTCGGTGACGAGATCGTCAAGGACGACCCGGGCCAGGAGGTCGTGCTCGACCGGCTGCTCGACCTCCTGCTCATCTCCGTCCTGCGGACCTGGTTCGCACGTCCGGACTCCGGCGCCCCCGCGTGGTATCGGGCGGACAGTGACCCGGTGGTGGGCCGCGCTCTTCGGATGCTCCACAACAACCCGGCCGCGTCCTGGACGGTCGCCTCTCTGGCGGCGGCCACAGGCGTCTCACGTGCGGCGCTGGCGCGCCGGTTCACCGACCTGGTGGGCGAGCCGCCGATGTCCTACCTGACCGGCTGGAGGCTGACGCTCGCCGCGGACCTGCTCCGCGAGCCGGATGCCACCGTCGGCGCCGTGGCCCGGCAGGTCGGCTACGGCAGCCCGTTCGCTCTCAGCGCGGCGTTCAAGCGCGTGCGCGGCATCAGCCCGCAGGAGCACCGGACCCGGGCATCAGACCTCAGCGGGACCGCCGCATAGTCCGCCGGGACGGGAGCGCCGCCGATCGCGCTGTCACCGGCCACCGCTGCCGTACGGCCGGGTGATGATCTCGAGAAGGTGGCCGCTGGGGTCTTCCCAGTACACGCCCCGGCCGCCGTCGTTGGTGTTGAACTCGCCCTGCCGGGACCGTCCCGGGTCCGCCCAGTGCGGGAGTTCACGCGTGCGGATCCGATCGAAGATCTGGTCCCACTCGGCGTCGCTGACCAGGAATGCATAGTGCTGCGGATGGACCGGGCCATGATCATCGGCGAAGTCGAGGGAGACGTCGTTGTCGACCTGCACCACCAGGAAGGGTCCAAACGGAGTGGGCACCGCGAGGCCGAGGATCTCGGCCATGAACGTCGCCGACTCCTGCTTGTCGTGAGCGGACACGATCGTGTGGTTCAGCTGGACAGGCATGGCGACTCCTTTGCGGGCGATTCCTCATCGTCTCCCCGGCGGGGAGCGACCAACAGGTCTGGTCGCCAGGCTTTCCGTGCGGCCGCCGGCAGCCCGGCGGATCGTCCCTCCCGCTCGACCCGCTCGAGGACCGTGGCATGTTCGAGCTCGAGCACGGTGCCGCCGTCACCGGCGGGACAGCCTCAGCTCGACCTCGTCGGCCGGTCTGTCCCCGCAAGATCCAGCTCACCGCCAGCAGGCGAGGCGGCTCACAACGAAGGATCTCGCCGTGCGCATGTCCCTCGAGCTGGTAGCTACCGCCGAGCCGGAGGTCGCCGGTGACCTCGTGAAACCCGCGGTTGAGCCGGTCGGGATCGGTGCAGGCGTCCCATCCGTCGTGCTCAATCTGACTCATCGAGCCGGTCTACCAGCCGGTCGAGGAAGGCTCGCTGTCCGACCACGATCTTTCCCCGCGCCTGCTCGAGACCCAGCCATGCGACCCGGTCGACCTCGGGGAACTCCTCGAACCGGCCGGACCCGCGCGGCCACTCCATCGTGAATGTCCCGGGCACGACCTCCGCTGGGTCGAGGTCGGTCTCGGCCGCCCACACCGTCACCACCTTTCCGCCGGATTGCCGGACCTCGCCGAGGGCGATGAGATCAGCGGCGGGTACCGGTAGGCCGAGCTCCTCCTCGAACTCACGGCGTGCCGCGGAGGCGGGATTCTCGTCCGGCTCGTACTCCCCCTTGGGCACGGACCACGCGCCGGCCTCGCGCCCACTCCAGAACGGCCCACCCATGTGCCCGAGGAGCACGTCGACCCTCGTCCCGGCCCTGCGGAACAGCAGAATGCCGGCACTGCGCTTGCCCGCCACCGGACCCAGTCTGCCGTCTCACCCCGATAGCAGGTCGGCGGGCACATGAGTCACGCGCGAGCCGGTGAAAGACTCCGGCCATGGCACACCGTGGCATCAACCTCGCCGAACGGTTCTCGCGGTTCACCGAGCAGTGGTCGCCCAAGGTCGTGGCGCGGCTGAACGACTACGAGATCAAGATTGTCCGGATCCAGGGCGAGTTCGTCTGGCACGCCCACGACGACACCGACGAGCTGTTCCTCGTCCTCGCAGGCGAGCTCACCATCCGCCTGCGTGACGGTGACGTCGTGCTTTCCGCTGGCGAGATGTACGTGGTACCGCGCGGCGTCGAGCACTGCCCGGTCGCCACCGACGAGGTCCAGGCGGTGCTCATCGAGCCCACCGGCGTCGTCAACACCGGCGACACGGGCGGCCCGCTGACCGCCGGGTACGACGACTCGCTCGTCTGAGTCACACCGGCGGAACTTGGCCGGACCCGGTGACGTAGCTGCGGATCAGTGACATGCTTGCCGCCGCACTGGTCCGACGAGCAGGAAGCTTGGGTCCACGGCGCGGCGTCGCCGTCCGTGTGAGCCCGGGCTGCGGGGACGGCTCACATGCCACGACACCGCGCGCCCAAGCGCCGGTCGTTACGCGTGGTCGCTGCTCTGCTCCTCGTGACTGTCGCAGCGTCCGGGGCCGTAGCGGCACTGGCCCTGAGCGGCAACGGCGCGATCCTCGGCATCGTCGACTCGGACGGGCCGTCGGCCGCCGAATCGCCGTGCGGCCGGACCCTGACAGTGGTGACCGCGAGTTCGTTCCAACCCGTGCTGGCCGGACTGGCCGGGCAGCTCGAGTCCGGTGAGGACTGTGTGCACCTCGACGTCACGGTGGCGGACGGCCGTGCGGCTGCCGCTGGGGTGGCAGAGCTCGGCGCAGACGTCTGGATCCCTGACGACACGTCGTGGGTCGGTGGCGCGGACTCGCTGGCGATCGCCGAAGAGCCGGCCGGGGGATCGGGGACGGTCGTGGCGACCAGTCCGATCTACATGATCACCGACGACTCGACCGCGGGACAGATCGAGCAGGCCGGGGGCGGATGGCGGGCACTGGCGGATCTGGTGACGAGCGATTCGGGCGTTCGGATGGCGGTCCGCGATCCGGGCGGCTCGGGCGACGGTCTGGTCGCGGTGGGAGCCGTCGCGGAGGCCGTGTGGATCGACGATGGTATGGATGCCTCCGCCGAGGCGCTGATGACCGCGTTGCCCTCGACGCGGACAGTGCCGAGCCATGCGATTCCCGAGGAGAACGGTGAGGTCGGGTTGGTGGCGGAGTATGCGCTGATCCCACTGCTCGCCGGCGGCGGCGGTACGGCCGCCGGGACGGTACGCGATGCCACGTTGCTCGCCGGCTCCGACTACTCGGTCGTCATGCGCTATACCTGGCTGCCCACCGTGGAGGCCGTCGAGGACCCGGCGTTGAACGAGCCGTTGGAGCGCGTGCTGTCCGCGCTCACCGGGGAGGAGTCCGACGACGCCCTTGCCGAAGCGGGTCTCCGCCGTCCGGACGGCGGGCCACCTCCGGGAGCGTCCGAGCGGCTTCCGGAGGCTTCGGCTGCGCCGCTCGACGTGCTGGGAGCGCACAGCGTCGACCACGTCTTCGCGGCCTGGTACCCCGAAGACCGCAGGTCCGACGTGCTCGTCGTGATCGACGTCTCCGGATCGATGTCGACGGTGGCTCCCGGATCGGATGCGCCGTTGATCGACGTCGTGCGGAGCGGCACCCGCGAGCTCGCCGAGATCCTGCCCGATGATTCCGAACTTGCCCTCTGGGAGTTCGGCTCGCTGTTGGATCCGCCGCGCGACTATCGGACGCTGCTGGCTCGTGGCCCGCTCGACGCCGCACAGCGGCAGCGACTCGACAGCGCCGTCGACGAGTTCGCGGTGAGCGATACCGGCACCGGACTCTACGACACGATCCTCGCGGCGTACGTGACGGCCCGGGAGGGTCACCGAGAGGGCACGCCCAACCACGTGGTGGTCTTCACCGACGGTCGCAACGAGGACGACCCCGGTTCGATCTCGGCAGACCAGCTCGCCGCCGGGCTCGCAGAGGCCCTGGATCCGCAGCGCCCGGTCCAACTTCTTCTCATCACGTTCGGTCCGGATCCGGAGGTGGATGTCCTCGAGAGCGCCGTCGAGCCCGTCGATGGTGCGGTGGATCCGTTGACGACTGCCGACGAAGTGCGGTCGGTGTTCATCCACGTGGCAGCCGGTGGGGTGCACCACTGACCACGACCCGGCGTGCGAGGCGTGGAGCGCAGTCTGCTCGGCCGCTGGTCGATGAACCAGCCGGCCCACCCGGCCGGGCGTGATCTCGAAGAAGATCGTGCGTAAGTCTTCACAATTGCTTTGACGGGG
>DASRTE010000064.1:0-2099 GCA_035656095.1 Jiangellaceae bacterium | reverse complement strand
GTAGGTAGTCCGCGACGTCGTACCCGGCATCGACGAACGGCGAGTCCAACAGGGGGTTGAACCAGATCGTGTCGACGCCGAGCCAGCCCAGGTGGTCAAGGTGTTCGATCACACCGCGCAGATCACCGACGCCGTCGCCGTCGGAGTCCGCGAACGACTGCGGGTAGATCTCGTCGAGCACCGCGTCGGCCGGCCAGTCCGCAGTCATGGTCGACATCCTCGGTCCTGCGGGGGTGCGGGACGATCGGCGGCTTTCCGGCTACGCCACCACCGGCGGCGTCTTTGGCCAGTATCCCGCCGCGTCGCCTGGCGTGAGCTGCGCGGATCCGACCTGCCGCGCGGCCTGGACGACGATGGCCCCCAGCTCCGCGAACCGCTGCTCGGGCACCCGGTCCTTCGGCCCCCAGATGCTGAGGATCGCGAGCGGCCGCCCGGCGCGGTCCAACACCGGGGCCGACACGCCGTAGAGCGACGACTCCAGCTCGCCCGCGCAGGTTCCGTAGCCCCGCTCGCGGGTGGCGGCGAGCTCGGCGGCGAGCTCCTCGGGGGTGGTGATCGTGGTGTCCGTGAACGTCGGGAGGCCGTCGGCGAGCACCCGCCGCACCTCGCCGACGGGTAGGAACGCGAGCAGCGCCTTCCCGGTGGACGTGGCGTGCAGCGCCACGGAACGGCCCAGCCAGCTCGCGGTCAGGACGGCGGTCGGCGTGACCTCGTCGACGTAGGTGAGGCCGCCCATGCCCGGAACGGCAAGCGACGCCGTCTCGCCGGTCTGCGTGCAGGTCCGCTCCAACACCGGGTGCGCCGCGGCGATCAGGGTATCGGGTCCCGCCGCGCCCGCGAGCTCGACCGCGGTCAGCCCGAGCGAGTACCGCCCGGTCGTCGCGTCGACCGCCACCATGCCGCGGGCCTGCAGCGTCTTCAACAGACGCCAGGCCGTGGCCCGGTTGAGGCTGCACGCCCGCGCCAGGGCGGGCACGGTCGCGGCGGTGGGGACGGCCGCGGCCACGGCGAGCAGGAGGTCGATGGCGCGGTCGACCGACTGGATCCGGGCCGTCGTCGCGGCAGCCTCCCTGTGCTCTGTCACAGCCACAACCTCCTCCACCTCGCTGGCCTATTGACGCGTGTGACGCGCATCTCTACGTTAACATCATTCCGAAGGGGTTCGCATCATGCGACATGGTGACCCACCGCCACACTCCGGATACGCCCGTGTTCAGGTCAGGGCGCGGCCCTCCCGTCGCGACGTCCTGAAGCTCGGCATGGTCGCCGCGGCAGGCGTGGTCGGGCTGACCGGCCTGTCGGCCTGCGCCGCGGTGCCCGAAAAGCCGGACCAGACCAAGCCCCAGCTGCGCGGCGGCTCCTACAGTCACGGCTCTACGGGCGGCGGCCTCAAGGACACCCTGGAGCCGTACTTCCCTGTGACCAACCCGGACATCGCTCGCTGCCTGCAGCTCTACGAGCCGCTGCTGCGGTGGAACGCCGAGTACAAGATCGAGCCGTCAGTGGCCGAGTCGGTCATGCCGAACCGCGACAACACCGTCTGGGCCGTTCGGCTGCGCGACGGGGTGGAGTTCCACCACGGCAAGACCCTGACGCCCGCCGACGTCATGTTCAGCCTCGCGAAGGTCACCGACCCGAAGAAGCCCGGGTCCGGCGGCACCGAGCTGGCCAAGTTCCTCGACCTGAAGAACTCGAAGATCGTCGACTCGAAGACGATCCTGCTGCAGCTCAGCGCGCCCTACGCAGTGCTCGACCAGCTCCTGGCCGAGTACACCGTCGGCATCCTCCCCACCGACTTCGACGTCAGCCACCCGATCGGCACCGGCCCGTTCACCTACCAGCGGTTCGTGCCCGGCCAGCTGTCGCAGTTCAACCGCTTCGACAATTACTGGGACGGCCCGGCGTTCCTCGACGAGCTGATCATCTACGACTTCGCCGACGACGCCGCCAAGGTCAACGCATTGCTGGCGGGCCAGGTCCAGAGCATCGACAACCTGCCGAGCTACGTGGTGAACACCATCGACCAGCAGGGCGCCTCGCCGTTGATCTCCGATACCGGCGCGTGGGTGCCGTTCACGATGCGAGTCGACGTTGCGCCG